>CAZEZE010000159.1:0-6478 GCA_964516445.1 uncultured Chitinophaga sp.
GAGGAATTTCTTTCTAATTGAGAAACCCAACATACGGAAATGGATAGGAAATATTAAACTTGAATCGACCTGAAGTCCCCCTATCCCGATAGTAATCGGGATAGGGGGGCCAGTTCCAAGAACCGAAGAAACAAGCTCCAAATAAGCTCCAAATAAAAAATTAAAATCAGACCCTGACAGTACAGGTTCTCCGTGCTTGTATGCACATCTTTAAAATCACAGGAGGAATTTCTTTCTAATTGAGAAACCCAACATACGGAAATGGATAGGAAATATTGAACTTGAAACGACCTGAAGTCCCCTGTTGAGGGATCCTGATAGCAATCGGGATAGGGGGCTTGGCCTACCCTTCTCCCACCGGGAGATAGCAATTCAATTTCATTGAAGAAGTAATGAAAGGGTAACCGGAATACAGTTCCGGGTACTTACGGGCGGGAATTCAGCGTATTGTCGTTGTCCGTTGCAAGGTTTTGCACCAGGCCAAGAAATCGGGGTGACGGTTCAGTTACCACCCCGGAGTACATTTTTGTCATCTTTTTCTTGCTGTCTTCCTGGGCGAAGGAAAACGTGATCAGGACCATTACAAACAATACCACCACAATGTTTCTTTCGGATAAGATTGCTTTCATAACTGGCTTGTAATTGCCTGCAAATTAGGTTAAAAATCTTAGAAACATATACCACAAATGGAGTATTTATCCCCTTTTAAAGCTTTGTAAAACTGTTGTTTAGGCCCTTTATGAACGACATGATCTCTTCTCTTCCTGTTTTTTTGGTAGCAGAGGTGAGGAAATGGGGTGGAGCCTCCTCCCATTGGTCCGAAAGTGTCTTTAAAAATAACCCGACATTTCTTTTTGTAGCACCCGGTTTGTTCTTGTCCGTCTTGGTAAAGACGAGTACAAACGGCACCTGCCATTCGCCCAGTTTTGCAATAAAATCCAGGTCGAGTTTCTGGGGTTCATGCCGGCTGTCGACCAGCACAAACAAACAAACGAGGTTTTCGCGTTTACGGATGTAGGATTCGATCATGTTCTCCCAGTTGTTCCTTGCGGCCTGCGACCTGCTTGCATACCCGTAGCCCGGCAGGTCTACCAGGAACCATTTCTTCCGGTCAGATACCAGTTCAAAATGATTGATCAGTTGTGTCTTTCCCGGTGTGGCGGAAATTTTAGCGAGTTGCCGCTGCCCGGTGAGTAAATTGATCAGGGAGGATTTTCCCACATTACTTCTCCCGATGAATGCATATTCCGGTCCCGCCGGAGGAGGACATTGTTTGTAAGTGGCACTGCTGATCACGTATTTGGCTGATGTAATGTTCATGTTACAAAGTTACTGCGATAAAAGGACCAAGAACCAATAAAAGCACCAAGAACCAAATCACAAGAACCAAAGAAGATCCAAATGAAGAATTAAAAAAAGAACCCAAATGTCACAACGTTTCTGTGCCTGTTCCTGCGGATCATATTTCATTTGAATTTTTTAACGCAAAGGAAGATGTTCCAAGAACTTGTTCAATTCGGATTTTATTTTTGATTTATACTTTTTAATTTATTAGGATCTTGTGATTTGGTTCTTGGTTCTTTTTATTCCGATTATCTTTGCGTCCCAAACAGATCCCGTTCATGTCAAACCCCCTGCCACACGATCATATCATTCCTTTTAAGGGTTCGGAGAAAGACAAGAAGACCCAGGTTGCGGAAATGTTTGACAGCATCGCGGGGCAGTATGATACACTGAACCGCTTTCTTTCGGCACGGATCGACCTGACCTGGAGAAAAAAGGCGATACGTATCCTGAAAAAGGAGAATCCCCGTTATATTCTGGATGTGGCTACCGGCACCGCGGATATGGCGCTAATGGCATGGAAGATACTGGGACCTGAAAAGATCGAAGGGATCGATATTTCCACAAATATGCTGGACATTGGAAGGAAAAAGATTGAAAAAGAAGGACTTAAAGACAAGATCCACTTACATACAGGCGACTCAGAAACAATAAACTTTGCAGAAAATACGTTTGATGCCGTGATGGTGGCTTTTGGGGTCCGCAACTTTGAAAACCTGGAAAAAGGACTTTTGGAGATGCTCCGGGTGCTGAAACCCGGGGGGCGCCTGATGGTACTCGAATTTTCAAAACCCCGCCGCAGGGCGGTCAGAGGTTTATATAACCTGTACATGGGAATCGTGGCCCCGCAGGTGGCCCGCTGGTTCAGGCAAAACAAGGAAGCATACCAGTATTTATGCGAATCGGCAAACGCTTTTCCTGACCGCCATTCATTTACGGACATTTTAAAAAAACTGGGATACACCGACACCGGCTTCGAATCCCTTACTTTAGGAATATGCTGCATCTACTCCGCGAGAAAGCCCCGCTGAAAATAGTGATCATGCTGACCGTACTCCTCGGAGTACAGGTGTCCTTCTCCGGCGCGATGGCGCAGTACTCCCGCGTGGAACTGAACCAGCCCGATCATGATGCCAAACCCTATTATTTCGGTCTCACGGTGGGGATCAACCTGGCGCGTTTTCATACGCACATGCATCCCCGTTTCCTGCAGGACGACAGCGTGTATGTGGCCGAACCCAATAACTCGGGCGGGCTCGCGCTGGGACTCCTGGCCACGGCCCGCCTCTCCGACCGGTTCCAGTTGCGCTTCAACCCGCAACTGATGTTCATCGAGCGCAATATCTTCTATAAACTCAAATACCCGGATATCGACAACCAGACCGACGTGGTGAAAAAAGTGGAATCCATCATCATGACCTTTCCGCTGCAGGTGAAGTTCCAGAGCGACCGGATCGGCAATTTCCGGGTCTATACCCTGGCGGGATACAAGGCCGATATCGATATGGCCAGCAACGCCCGCGCCAAGAGGGCTGAACAACTGGTGAAGATCGAGCGGTTCGATTATGGCCCCGAATTCGGCATCGGGTTTAATTTCTTTTTTGAGAGCTTCATTTTTTCCCCGGAGATCAAGATCAGCAACGGCATGCGCAATCTCCACGCACGGGATGTGAACCTGATCAACTCGAGTGTGTTTGATAAGATACAGTCGAGGATGATTATTTTCAGTATTCACCTGGAAGGGTGATCAACAATTGATCTCTTTCATTCTTATCACATCAGTAAAGCTGCGCCGGTTCTTACCCGTATGTCATCCCGACGAAGGAGGGATCTGCCCCGAATGTTCCCGGCATCATTAAGGTTTAGATGCTTCGTGCCTCAGCATGACATAGTGTAAGGGTGCACATGGGACATTCACCGGAGCTTATGCGCTTACCGCACCCGTCATCCTTTTCCAAATCCGGATTATCTTTAACGGTGCATGCTGTTCAACTCCATTGACTTCGCCTTATTCCTGCCGCTGGTATTTGTTTTGTACTGGTTCGTCACCCAGCGCAGTCTCCGCCAGCAGAACGCGTTTATCGTGCTGGCCAGTTATGTTTTCTACGGCTGGTGGGACTGGCGCTTTCTCTCTCTCCTGCTCTTCAGTTCACTGGTGGATTATTTCGTCGGGCTTGGACTGATGAAGGAAGAACGAAAGGGAAAAAGAAAACTCTACCTTGTTCTCAGCATCATCACCAATCTCGGCCTGCTTGGCTTTTTTAAATATTATAATTTCTTCATTGAGAATTTCGCGGCAGCCTTCCATTTTTTCGGTATGCCGATCCATACCAGCAGCCTGCAGATCATCCTCCCGGTAGGGATCAGCTTTTATACATTCCAGTCGCTGAGCTATGGATTTGATGTGTACCGCCGGAAACTGGAACCCACAAAGGATATTGTTTCCTTTCTCGCCTTTGTGAGTTTCTTTCCGCAACTGGTAGCGGGGCCGATCGAAAGGGCCACGCACCTGCTTCCGCAGTTTTTCAGAATAAGACATTTTGACTATGGAAAAGCAGTGGATGGAATGCGTCAGATCCTCTGGGGACTGTTCAAAAAAATGGTGATCGCGGACAACTGCGGGCAGTTTGCCGATCACATCTTTAATAATTCCGGTGTTTATTCCGGCAGCACACTGGCATTGGGCGCTATATTCTTTGCCTTCCAGATCTATGGTGATTTCTCCGGGTACTCCGATATCGCCATTGGCGTTTCCCGCCTGTTTGGGTTTGAACTGATGCGGAATTTCGCTTTCCCGTATTTTTCACGGGATATCGCCGAGTTTTGGCGAAGATGGCATATTTCACTTTCCACGTGGTTCAGGGATTACCTGTATGTGCCAATGGGCGGCAGCAGAAATGGAAAAGCCAAAACAGTAAGGAATATTTTCATCACTTTTTTGGTGAGCGGGTTCTGGCACGGTGCCAACTGGAAATATATTGCCTGGGGAGGCCTGCATGCGCTGTATTTTCTGCCCCTTTTATTATTAAATAAGAACAGGACCAACCTGAATATCGCCGCGGCAGGAAAGATATTCCCCACTGCAAAGGAACTGGCGGGTATCATCATTACGTTCACGCTTACCGTGCTGGCATGGATCTTTTTCAGGGCCGACAATATAGCCCATGCGGGGAATATATTCAGCGGGATATTTTCCGCTAACCTGTTGATGTTACCGGAAGTTTTACCCAGGAAAATATTGCTGTTGCTTGTTTTCTTCCTGGCCATTGAATGGCTGGGCCGGGAGCATTTGTATGCCATTGAGAAAACAGGTTCCCGGTGGCCCCGTTGGGTACGATGGGCTTTTTATTATGTACTCCTCCTGCTGATCTTCCTGGAAGGCGGCCGGGAGCAACCCTTTATTTATTTCCAGTTCTGATGATACGAAAATTCCTATATGGCCTTCTCCGTTTCAGCCTGCTGCCGCTTGCCATTCTGCTGGTGCTTGAAATTTGGATCAATGCGGGCAGGAAGTCCCTGTTTACAGAGAAAAAACTCGGAAAAGTTTTCCGGCATGCCGGTGAACCTTACCAGTGGTTGTCACGGGTAAAACATCCGCATAAAGTTTTATTGCTGGGCAGTTCGAGTGTGAAATACGGGCTTAGCTGCACGCAGCTCAATGCGCTCTCGCATGATTCACTTGCGTTTATCAGCCTGGCCAAAGATGCAAGAGACCCTATCGAAACCTATTTTATCCTGCAGCAGATCGACCTGACCGATGTGAAGGCCGTTTACATGGGCATCGATCCATGGATCTTTGTAAAGACCTATTATAAGAACCGGAAGAGTTATTTATACCTCGATATGGACCCGCTTATGGCGGTCCGTTACAGCCTTGACCAGGATCCCCGATTATTTCCGGGCCGGTATAAAAGCCTTATCACTTCATTATTCCCGGGATCCCCGGTAAAAAAAGATACAAACCAGCAGGTCCCCCGCGGTTTTGGCAGCGTTGCTTTGACCAGATCGCCCGTCAACTTCGATGACCCGGTGTACCGGAAATTCCAGTTTGAAAAATGGGGCTGGTCGGACCTGCAGTTTGAATACCTGCAGAAAATTGTACGGTTTTGCCGGGAAAAGAATATTTCCTTCACCGCTTTTTATCCACCCAAGCGTTCTGATTTCGTTTCGGATTACAGCACAAATTGCGCATCCATCCACGCTTCTTTCCTGGGAAAGTTAAAGGATGCGGGTTTTAGTTCCCCGGTCATTGGAAGTTTTGATCAATTGAGATCTTATGGTGATAGTTTATTTGCGGATGCGTATCATTTGAACGGGAAGGGCCAGGAAGTATATGCGGAGCTGTTTTATTCGATGATAAACAATTAAAAATATTTACAAACGTTTCCAAACGTTTAATACCGGCTTGAGAAATTTGTATTGCGTAACATATTTCCCCTTCACAAATGTTATAATCCGGTGAATTCCAATATTTTTTTTCCTTTTTGGGTGAGTGACTTTTGTAAATCTATGAGTTGGTGGTAAGCTTAGAGCGACACCTTCATTAACAGACAACAAAGAAAAAATATTTTTAAAAAATGGCGACATTAAAAGAAGACATAAAATCACAATCCGAATGGATAGTAAAAGCCTTTGCTGCTGACGGTTTTAAACTTGACTATACAATTGACAGTATTATTGAAGTGGACAGGTTTTTTACAGTAAATATGAAAAACGGAGCACCCAAAAAAGATGGACGGCTTTATGGAAAGGGATTTGGACCAAAATTATTTTCTATTGGTTCATATGTTGGAGAGACAATAATAAAAAATGTAAAGGGTGCAGAATGGATAACTGACGAAAACGACCTACAAGGCGAGTTAAATGTTTCCCTTAAACTACCAAATGACGGAGAAATATGGCCAATTCAAAAAGTAATGAAACGATTTCAAAATGGAAGTGAGGACGCCATATATCCTTACGTTCATATGGCGACAAAGGATTTTACCAACTTGCCATTTAAAGAAGAATTTTGGACAGTAACAGTAGAGACTGACGAATCAGAACAAACAAAACCTTGGTGGAAATTTTGGTAGTCAAATCAAGACCAACAAGAAAGCCAGCCACCAACAGGCAGTTTTGCGCCTGCAGGGGG
>CAZEZE010000160.1:0-6476 GCA_964516445.1 uncultured Chitinophaga sp.
CCGCTGCCTGTGCTGGGTACCCTGTCCAGATCGATTCAAAGAGTGTAAGGATGGGTTGTTTGGTTATATGGTTCATGCGTGTTTTTGATTCAGGATGCCCGCTACCAGATCCTTGTACCCCTCTTTCGCTGAAACTACGGAGGGCAACTTGTGCCTTGTACCTTTTGCCTTGTACCCTGTGCCTTTTCCTGTTATTCCACCGTCACACTCTTCGCCAGGTTCCTCGGTTTGTCCACATCGCAACCCTTGGCCACGCCAATATAATAGGCCAGCAGTTGCAGCGGTACCACACTGAGCATGGGAGCTACGATCTCATCAGCCTCGGGTACGATCATCACATCATCTGATATATCTTCTGAAGTCCTGTCACCTTCGGTGATCACGGAGATCACTTTCCCTTTCCTTGCCTTTATCTCCTGCATATTACTGACGATCTTTTCGTGATATGCATCCCGGGTGGCCACAAATACGACAGGTAGATTTTCATCTACAAGAGCGATTGGTCCGTGTTTCATTTCGGCGGCGGGATATCCTTCAGCATGGATATAAGAGATCTCTTTCAGTTTCAACGCGCCTTCCAGGGCAACAGGAAAGTTATACCCCCTTCCGAGATAAAGGAAATCGTGCGCGTCCTTATATTTTTCAGCCAGCCGTTTGATAGTATCGCTGTGTTTTAACGTCCAGGCCACTTTTTCAGGCACCTGTTGCAGTTCATTCAGCAGGTGCATATACCGTTCCTGCGATATGCTTCCCTTTATATAACCGATCTTAAGGGCGATCATTGTAAGCACTGCCAGTTGTGCCGTAAATGCTTTGGTGGAAGCCACACCGATCTCGGGGCCCGCATGCGTATAAGCCCCGCCGTGACTTGTTCTGGCGATGGAAGATCCGACAACATTCACTACGCCAAGAATGATAGCACCCTTCGACTTCGCGTTCTCAATGGCCACCAGGGTGTCGGCTGTTTCCCCGCTTTGGGAAATGGCGATGATCACATCGCCTTTATTGATGACGGGATTGCGGTAACGGAACTCGGATGCGTATTCCACTTCCACATTGATGCGGCAGAGTTCTTCAAAAATATATTCGGCCGCCAGCCCGGCATGCCAGCTGGTACCGCAGGCGACCATTACGATCCGGTTGGCATTCACGATCTGCTCAGCATATTGCTGGATCCCGCTCATGGTGATCGTTCCTTCAATGGCATCCAGTCTTCCCCGCAGGCAGTCGTAAATGGTCTGCGGCTGTTCGTAGATCTCTTTGAGCATGAAATGTTCGTATCCGCCTTTTTCAATCGCAGCCAGTTCCAGGTCCAGTTTCTGGACATAGGGCGTTAGCTTTTCGTTGCCAAGATTCTTTAAGACCAGTTCATCCGGCTTCACGATAGCCAGTTCATAATCGTTCACATAAACCACTTCCTTGGTGTATTCGAGCATGGGAGAAGCATCCGATCCCAGGAAATGTTCGCCTTTGCCGATCCCGATCACCAGCGGACTGCCTTTCCGGGCCGCAATAATGGTATCGGGGTTATCTTCATCCAGCAGCAGGATAACATAGGCGCCGGTTACCCTTTTCAGCGCCACCCGAACCGCTTCTTCAAGGTCGCACTGGTTATTCTTCCGGATCTCTTCAATGAAATTCAACAGCACTTCCGTATCCGTATCGCTGGAAAAATGATAACCCAGGTTGGTGAGTTCTTTTTTGAGCTGGTTGTAATTTTCGATGATGCCATTATGAATCATGGCCAGTTTACCGCTGGCAGACTGGTGGGGATGCGCGTTGCGGTCGCTGGGTTCGCCATGGGTCGCCCAGCGGGTATGGCCGATCCCGATATGGGCATGGAGATTTTTACCAACCACGGCATCTTCCAGTTCAGAAACCTTTCCTTTTTTCTTGAAAACTTTAAGCCCTCCGTTCTGTAACGCCACACCGGTACTGTCGTAACCACGGTATTCCAGTCGTTTCAATCCTTTGATGATAATGGGATAGGCTTCCCTTGTTCCGGTGTATCCTACAATTCCGCACATAGGTTTAAATGGCTTTTAGTCTGTTGAGTTTCAATCAGGAACAAAAATATTGATTTCAAAATATGCCGGCAACAAACCTGCAAAAAACCGCAAACTTTATTTCATCTTATTACCATACGAGCCCTCTTTTATAACAGCGTTTATTACAGCAGAACACCTTTCAGCATAAGCAATGCAGTTCCAAAATATATCAGCAAACCGGTCACATCAACCAATGTGGCGATAAATGGAGTGGAGGATGCGGCAGGGTCGGCCCCCAGTTTTTTCAAAAGAAGGGGCAACATGGAACCCATCATAGTTCCCCATAACACCACACCAATGACGGCCGTGCCGATAGCAAACCCGATACGTATGTAGTGTTCCCCAAAAAGTCCGAAGAACTGGTTTCCTCCATAAATGATAAAGAACCCAACAATGCCAAGCGTAATTCCCATGATAAGTCCGGATACGATCTCCCTCCGGGCGATACGCCACCAGTCTTTCACCGTTATCTCTCCCAGTGCAAGCGCCTGTATGATCAGGGTGGCTGCCTGTGAACCGCTGTTACCACCGCTGGAGATGATCAGCGGGATAAAGGTGGATAATACCAGCACCTGTTCCAGTGTTTTTTGAAAATTGGACATGGCAATGATGGTCAGCGTTTCACCGATGAACAGGATGATCAGCCAGATGATCCTTTTTTTATACAACTTGAAGATTGGAACATCCAGGTAGGGTTCATCCAGTGCGGAGGTACCTCCCATTTTCTGCATGTCTTCACTGAATTCTTCTTCGGCCACCCAGAGGATATCATCAATGGTAACGATTCCCAGCAGTTTATCGCTCTTGCTCACAACCGGCAGGGCTACGCGGTTATTCATCTTAAAAACTTCGCTGGCCATTTCCTGGTCGTCTTCGGGGTGAAGGGCCACAAAACGCTCGTCCATGAGTTCGGAGACCAGTTTATCAGGCGGGTTGAGGATGAATTCCCGTATACGGATATCGTCCAGCAGTTCTCCTTTCTCATTGATGATATAGATCACATTGATGGTCTCGCTGTCTTTCCCGTATTTGCGAATGGTGGAGAAAACTTCTTCGATGGTATTCCAGGGATATACATACACATAGTCCGGTGTCATAAGCCGACCGATACTGTTTTCCGGGTAGCCCAGGAGGGACAGGGTGATCTTTCGTTCATCCGGGTCAAGCAATTTGATCAGTTCCCGCACTACGCTGCTGGGCAGTTCCTCCAGGAAATCCGTCCGGTCGTCGGCCGGTAATTCATTGAGCAGGGAGGCGGTGGTATTGGGAGGCAGATCACGAATGATCTTTTTCTGAATGGAGAGATCAAGTATCTTAAATACACTGGCGGCCCGGTGGATGGACATGTTAGCAATGATCTGGTCATCATATTCGGGAAATTCATCCACGAGCATGGCTACATCGCTGATGTTCTGGTCATCGAGGAAATCGCGGATCAGCAGTTTGTCTTCTGTTCTGATCACCGTTTCAAATTGCTCCTGTAGCGAAGCTTGTTCCAGTTCCAGGGTCATGGATCAAAAATACGAAGAGTCCGGAGTTTTGAGTTAGGAGTTGGGAGTTAGGAGTTAGGAGTATCGTGTTCCGGTGACAGTATTCAGGTTGACCATAGTGTGAAAATGCCCCAAAATATTATCCGGTTGTCAACTACTAATTCTTTTTTTACGCATAGGCACCAGAAAAGACAATAATGTGATATAGGATAACCGCTCCTAACTCCTAACTTTGAACTAATCCCCGAATCCCCGTACTTCGTGCGGTTATGATACTTCCCTGCTTATATATCGCTCCGGCCGGCTCACTGGACCGCGGCGTGTTCACTTCCGAACCCATAGAACCGGGTACAAGGGTGGAAGTGGCGCCGGTGATCGTATTGTCGGCAGCCGAGAGGGAGAAGCTGGACCAGACCCTTTTGCACGATTATATTTTTGAATGGGGTGATGATCGTGACCGGTGCTGTATGGCATTAGGTTATGTGCCCCTGTATAATCATTCCTATGAAAGCAACTGTGAATATGAAATGGATTATGATAACCGGCTGATCAGTATTAAAGCCGTACGGTATATCGGGGCGGGGGAGGAGCTTTTTATCAACTATAACGGCGACTGGAATGACCGCAACCCGGTCTGGTTCGCGGCGCAATAAAAATCCCGTCACGGCCTGGCTGTGACGGGATACCTATCAAGGAATGATTATTTTTATTGAAACCTGATCTGTCCTCTTATTTCACCACCGGGAAAGGCTGCTGTGTGAAGATTTACATAGTACATGCCATTGATCAGGTCTTCTTCTTTTACCACGAAACCATCCACCTGCATGGTACCCGCGTACCTTCCGCAGGCCGTGGTGGAAGATGTCGGGCATCTTACGATCGCAGAAGTGGAAAGCGTTTGTACGATACCAGTTGAAAAACCCGTAGGCGCCAGACCGTGTATATGCATGGCAGTTACAGGGCCGGTAAGTCCAGACCAATCAACTGAAAAAGTAAGTGTGCGCAAACCCTTTGAATAGAAAACATCCATTTTCCCGAGGGCTGTTGAAGTGTTGTTGGGCGGGGCCTCCTGTGCGCCGCTGAGTATGATACCTTTTTTCTCGAAATCCGTGGTTCTCTTCATTTCCGCATCCCGTTCGCAGGAGCTCAGAAGCAGGGATGAGCACACAACAAGCGATAAAACAGTCAGTTTTGGCAGTTTCATATTTGGTCTATTTCTCGTAAAAATAAGAAGTTTTTTGGATTGGCAATATTTTTAAAAATAGGGCTAAATGCCTGTGGGCAAAGTGTTAATCGTGAATGGTGAATCGTGAATGGGTTTACGAATGTGCGGGAGTTCTTTATAGTACTTAATGGCTTCTGGCTCACGACTCCCGCCTACGCTTAGGCTTCGGCGGGCAAGCACGGCTCGCGACTCACACCACACGACTATCGCAGCTTTCCCTTGATCTCCTGCAACTTCAACAGGGCCTCCACCGGGGTGAGGCGGTTGATATCGATCCCTTCCAGCATTTTGCGGATATCCTCAAAGGTTTCACTGTGCGCGTCAAATATGGATAATTGCATCCGGGGTCCGGAAATGCTTTTCAATATGTCGGTGGTTTTCTGTCCTCCCACTTCCGTTTTCTTACCCCGTTCCTCCAACTGGCTGAGTATTTCATTGGCCCGGTCGATCAGGGAAGGAGGCATACCCGCCATTTTGGCCACATGGATTCCAAAACTATGGGTACTGCCGCCGCGGGCCAGTTTGCGCAGGAAGATGATCCTGTTCCCGGACTCTTTATTCGTGATATGATAATTCTTTACCCGCGGGAATTTTTCTTCCAGTTCATTCAGTTCGTGGTAATGGGTGGCAAACAAAGTTTTGGGCTGATGCGGCGAATTATGCAAATGTTCTGCGATGCTCCAGGCTATGGAAATACCATCGTAGGTGGAAGTGCCCCGCCCGATCTCATCCAGCAGTACCAGGCTTTGCGGGGTGATGTTATTGATAATGGAGGCGGTTTCATTCATCTCCACCATAAAAGTGGATTCGCCGCCGGAAAGATTATCGGAAGCGCCAACTCTTGTGAAGATCCTGTCCGTAATAGAAATGTTGGCGGATGCAGCCGGCACAAAGGAACCCATATGGGCCATCAGGGTGATCAGGGCGGTTTGCCGGAGCAGGGCGCTCTTACCGCTCATATTGGGACCTGTAAGTATAATGATCTGCTGTTCCGTTTTGTTTAGTTCAAGATCATTGCTGATATAACTTTCCCCTGCGGGAAGTTTTCTTTCGATCACCGGGTGGCGGCCTTCTGTGATGATCCAATCATCGCCGGTGTGCAATGCTGGTTTTTTGTACCGGAACTGAAGTGCATTGCCGGCAAAGCAGCAAAGACAATCCATGATGGCCAGGAGATTCCCGTTGGTTTGTACCGGCGCCAGGTAATCAAAGAGTTCGTTTAATAACGCATCATATAAACCAAATTCAATCTTTAGAATATTTTCTTCTGCACCCGTTATCTTTTCTTCATACTCTTTCAGTTCGGGTGTGATGTATCGCTCGGCATTGGCCAGCGTCTGTTTGCGCATCCAGTCGGAAGGCACTTTGTTCTTTTGGGAATTGGTCACTTCCAGGTAATACCCGAACACATTATTGAATCCAATCTTCAGCGACCCGATACCGGTCTTTTCCGCTTCCCTGACCTGTAACTGTGCCAGGTACTCTTTCCCGCTGAAAGAGATCTTCCGGAGTTCATCCAGTTCCGCACTCACTCCGCTGTTCATCATTCCTCCTTTGACCGCCAGGGCGGGAGGGTTGTCGACGATCTCCCGGAAGATCTTATCGGCAATATAGGGGCAGGGGTTCAACGCATCGCCTAGCCGTTTCAGGTATTCATTGGTGGAAGCCAGGCAGAGCTGCTTGATCGTTTCCACCTGTTTCAGTCCCCGGGCC
>CAZEZE010000161.1:0-6356 GCA_964516445.1 uncultured Chitinophaga sp.
TATGTGATAAGCTGGCAAAAAAGGATACTGACCTTGCCGGTATCATTAAAGAATTTGGCTATCCGCCCATGTGGACAAGACCGGCCACGTTTCAGACGCTGATACTGACCATACTGGAACAGCAGGTATCACTGGCTTCGGCCTACGCGGCATTTAAAAAACTTAAGGAAAGGATCGGTTTTGTCACACCTTCAAAAATTCTCTGCCTTTCCGATGCTGAACTCCGGTCCTGTTATTTCAGCCGGCAGAAAATGGTGTATGCGAGGGAACTGGCCACCACGATCCGCAACAAAAAACTGGTGTTGAAAAAACTTATTGATATGCCGGAAGAGGAAGCCCGGTATGAATTAAAGAAAGTAAAAGGTATCGGCGACTGGACGGTGGATGTGTTCCTGATGCATGCCCTGCAGCGCACCGATCTTTTCCCGCTGGGAGATATTGCACTGGTGAACAGCCTGAAAGAGGTTAAACGGTTACCTAAGGATGTCAGCAGGGAAAAAATGCTGAAGATTGCCGAGCCCTGGCGTCCTTACCGTACGATCGCATCTATGCTATTGTGGCATGCGTATATAAAGAAAAGGGGTATAAAACTAGGCATATAAAAGCGTTAATTTAAAACTGGGAATGCAGTGCGAAGCATTTCTCCGTGCCTTTGTGTCTTAGTGCCTTTGTGATTCAATAAAAATTGAACCACGGAGGCACAATGACACAGATAATTTATTTCAAGGCTAAATATTTAATCCACCACACACACTGATCGTCTGCCCGGTGATGTAACTTCCCATATCACTTGCAAGGAACAATGCCGTATTGGCAATATCTTCCGCGGTGGCAAATTTTCCCAGGGGAATGCCCGCTTTGTATTTATCGGCTGCTTCACCTTCTTTGAGATAACTGGTCATGTCTGTTTCCACAAACCCCGGGGCGATGGCATTGCAGCGGATATTCCTGCTGCCTAATTCTTTGGCGACTGATTTGGTAAAACCGATAATACCGGCCTTGCTGGCGGCATAACTGCTTTGCCCGGCATTCCCGATCTCCCCGATGATGGAACTCATATTGATGATCGAACCGGATTTCGCTTTCATCATGGGCCGGATCACCTGTTTGGTCATATAGAATACGCTGTTGAGGTTTACCTGTATCACATCATTCCATTGTTCGGGTGTCATGCGCAGCAGCAGGTTATCCTTCGAGATGCCGGCATTGTTCACGCAGATATCCACGGTGCCGAATTCTTTCAGCACATCATTCACGAATGCTTCGCACTGGGCAAAATCTCCGGCATTGCTCTTATAAGCTTTTGCTTTCACGCCCATCCCGGTCAGTTTGCTTTCCAGCGCGGCCGCTTTTTCCGCGCTGCTGTCACTTACATAGGTGAAAGCAACAGATGCCCCTTGTTCGGCGAATTTCAGGGCGATCCCTTCGCCGATCCCGCGGGCGGCGCCGGTAACAATGGCGACTTTTCCTGCTAATAACTTCATCGGTTTTTATTTATTGACAAATGTAGTGGTATTCAAATGCAGTAATTCTTCCAGGAACAGCCTGTCGTTGGAAAGCCGCGGCACTTTGTGCTGCCCGCCCAGTTTCCCTTTTTGGCGGAGCCATTCCTTAAAGACGCCTTTCTTCATTATATGCACAACCGGCATCTGAAGGGCAATATCCCTGTAACGCTTGGCTTCATAATCGCTGTTAATGCTTTTCAGGGCATTGTCCAGTTCTGTTACGAACGGGGTTGGATTTTCGGGTGGCGTTTCAAATTCAATGAGCCATTCATGCGTACCGTTGGCATTTTCGGAAAAATAAAGAGGGGCAGCCGTATAATCGTTTACGACCAAACCGGTTTTTTCGCTGGCAATGGCAATAGCCTTGTCTGAATTGTCAACGATCACCTCTTCCCCAAAGGCATTGATATAATGTTTCAGGCGGCCTGATACTTTAATTCGGAACGGATTCAGGGAAGTGAACTGTATCGTATCCCCCAGCAGGTATCTCCACAACCCGCCGTTGGTACTGATGACTGGGGCA
Organism: uncultured Chitinophaga sp.; assembly: GCA_964516445.1. Taxonomy (GTDB): domain Bacteria; phylum Bacteroidota; class Bacteroidia; order Chitinophagales; family Chitinophagaceae; genus JJ008. The sequence continues at coordinate 2,029 of CAZEZE010000161.1, forward strand.
TAGTTTTTCCCCAGTTCCACCTGCTGCAGCCCGAGCGTTTGCGGGTCTTTTTTCCCGTATTCGTTCACCGGCATGAATTCATAGAAGATGCCATGATCAGTGAATAACAAAAGGCCGTCATCCCCGGGTTGTTCCTGTGCCGCGATAAATCCCTCGCTGGCTTTGTACATCTCCAGGTAATTTATATCCTTCCCGATCAGTTTTTGAAACTGTTCCTTATAAGGGGTAAAAGAAACACCGCCATGCATATACAATTCCAGGGTGGGCCAGACCTCGCTGATATTTTTTTTGCCGGTGATCTCAAGTATCCTTTTGAACAGCACAAGGGTCCAGGTAGGCACCCCGGAAACGGATGTAACATCTTCCTTTATCGTGGCTTCGGCTATCTTCTCGATCTTGCTTTCCCATTCATCCATCAGCGCGATACTGAGATCGGGAGTGCGCAGCCAGTGGGCCCAGAAAGGTGAATTCTGGAATAACACGGCGCTCAGGTCGCCGTAATGTGCTTCGGTGTTCACAGGGTTGATACTATGACTGCCGCCGATCACCAGCCCCTTCCCGGTAAGCAGTTCCGAATCGGGTTTGAACTGGTAATACATGGTCAGCACATCCTTGGAGGCTTTATAATGACAGTCCTCAAGACTTTCATTGCTGATGGGAATGAATTTGCTTTTGTCGCTCGTGGTACCACTGCTTTTAGCGAACCAGTAAATGGGTGTGTTCCAGAGAATATCCTGTTCACCTTTCATGATCCGCTCGATATAAGGTTTTATATCATCGTACTCATGAACGGGAACGGCGGTCTTGAAATCACGTACATTGAAAAGATTCGAGAAATTATACTTCCTGCCAAACTCGGTGTACTGAGCGGATGTGACAAGTTCCTGCAACACTTCGCGCTGCGCGTCAAAGGGATTATTCTTCCAGGCTTTGATACGCCAGTACCGCATACGGGCAAGTGACGATATGGCGGGGGATAAAAGCTTCACCGGGATGCCAAAATAAAGTATTTGAGCTTAAATGAGAAAAGTGATGTCTTTTCGGGGTTTTCACGCGATGCCGCAACAAATTCCCCGAGTTCGCCGCGAGAAATTATTATTGCAATAAAAGATATACAATAGAAAACCGTACATCCGTCAATACAATTCCCGTGTCTCCGCGCCTCCGTGTCTTTGTGTTCCAAAAAAATCAATCGAAAATATAAATTGAACCACGGAGACACGGTGACACGGCGATACACAGAGTCTCACTGTGATCCACTGTGCCGTTGTGTCTCCGTGGTTCAAAAAATAGCTGGGCCAGGAGGCCACAAAGATGAAATATGACTTCTTGAAATTCTTTAAACAAGCCATTCTTTTTTTACCCGCTCCCTTAGCTCCGCCTTCAAACCTGCATCGCAAAAAGCGTGCTCGATGGCCTCAAGATTACAATGTAGAAAATGGGCCGGATCCCAATGAAAGATCCTTTCCAGCAACCCGTATTCACCGGATAACGTTACCGGCGTTACCGTACGCGCATCGGTATTGACACTCATAGAAACTCCATGGCGGTATATCTTATCCGCCGGGTGGTGACCGATGGTATCAATGACATTGGTCTGCACATTGCTGCTGGGGCAGACCTCGAGGTGGATGTTTTGTTTTTTCAGGTGATCCAGCAGTTTTTCATCTTCCGCGCTGCGAACACCATGGCCGATGCGGGAGGGATGAAAATGCTGCAGGGTTTCCCATACACTTTCGGGTCCTTTGGCCTCGCCTGCATGCGCCGTGCAGGAAATATTATTCTTTTTGGCAAACAGGAATGCCTTTTTATGGTTGTCGATGGGAAAACCCGCCTCATCACCGGCAATATCAAAGGCCAGTACATGAGTCCCCCTGAATTGTTTGACCAACTGAACCGTCTCCATACTTTGCTCTTCCGTGTAATTCCGGAGTGTGCAGAGGATCAGTCCTGCCTGCACTCCCGTGAGTAGTATACCTTCTGTAACCGCATCATTAACCACTTGCACCACTTCTTCCGGCGAAAGACCTTTGGCAATATGCAATAAGGGGGCGAAACGGATCTCGGCATAGATCACATGGTCGGCCTTCAGTTGTTCAAAGAGGTCAAGGGTTACCAGCCGGAGCTGTTCGGGAGTCTGCATCAGCTCAAAGCCCTTTATTGCCCGGGTGATATAATCGGCGAGGTCGGTGCATTTGGGCGGCGCTACAAAGGACTGCTGGTATTCTTCATAACTGACAGCAGGGTTCAGTTGCTGCACTACCTTAAAGCTGAGGCTGCAGTCGAGATGAAGGTGCAGTTCGATCTTGGGAAGCTGGCGGTAATCCATTTTCACATTTTCAATTCAGGAAATAAATGACAAATTAATAGGAAAAAAAGCAGGAATGCGCCGCTTAACCGTGAAAAGCATCCTTTTCTTTAAAGGCTTCTTCGTGCAGCCAGTCTTTCCTTTTCAGTTCGAAGTTCCGGCCCAGGTACAATCGCCGCACTTCCTCATCTTCTGCCAGTTCTTCGGCGGTACCGTGTTTATAGATCTTTCCTTCGATCAGCAGGTAGGCCCGGTCGCAGATGGAAAGGGTTTCCGTTACATTATGGTCGGTGATCAGGATCCCGATGTTCTTATATTTCAGTTTGGCCACGATCGCCTGTATGTCCTCCACGGCAATGGGATCGATACCGGCAAAGGGTTCATCCAGCAGGATGAATTTCGGGTCCACCGACAGCGCCCTGGCGATCTCTGTTCTTCTCCTTTCGCCTCCGCTCAGTACATCGCCGTTGTTCTTCCGTACATGCTGCAGCCGGAATTCATTCAGTAGGGTTTCCAGTTTTCTCTTTTGTTCTTCTTTCGGGAGACCGGTCATTTCAAGGATAGCTGCAATATTATCCTCCACGCTAAGTTTGCGGAATACCGATGCCTCCTGGGGGAGGTAACCGATACCCATTTGCGCCCTTTTGTACATGGGCACGGAAGTGATATCCTGTTCATTCAAATAAACCTGCCCCTCATCCGGCCTTACCAATCCCACAACCTGGTAAAAAGAAGTGGTCTTGCCGGCTCCGTTGGGTCCCAGTAAGCCTACGATCTCACCCTGTTTCACTTCAAAGGAAACATGATCGACCACGGTACGGTTGCCGTATTTCTTGACCAGGTTCCTGGTCTGTATTGCTACGCTCAAATCATTTATTTGTACAAAAGTAAAAGAATCGGTCTAATGGGCACAGATAAGAACGCTTTAAAGAGCCATGGCAGTGTTAAAATGAAAACCGGTTTTTTTGCGAAAACTATTCATCAGGAAGGTATATTTCAGCTTAATTCATTGTAATTTTAGCGGGTTTAACACAAACGTCCTGCAATGAAAATATATCGGAATATCAAATTCGTAGTACCTTTTCTTTTGGTCATCACGCTGGTATCCTGCCAGAAGGAATCGGGTAATAATAACAATAATAATACGAACCAGAAACCTAAGGTCGGCACAACCTGGACCTACCGCTATTATACTTATTACCAGAACGGGGGACTGGCTACTTCGGCCACAATCCGGTATAAAGCCAGTTCCGAAGAAACACTCGGTGGAGAAAAGTGGCTGAAGATAATAGAAATGGGTCCCGACACCACGGTGTACTACCTGAAAGAAAAAACCGGGGGATTGTACCAGTATGCGAACAATGCATCCAACCTGTTTTGCAAAAACCCGGCAAGCCTGAATGAGACATATACTTCCTTCAATGCCGGTTCGTCAGAAGATTTTACGGTTCTGGGGGTGAACCAGGTCCTGCCGACCGATATAGGTGATGTTCCGGCGAATTATTATGAAGGGCGAAAATCCGGGGACCTGATTGACCAGGTTTGGTTCAATGCCAATGCCTGGATACTTCGGCACCAGGTGTACAAGAAATTTCCCATGGGAGTTGATTTTTTTAAGTACAAGGCTTTGTTCCTTCAGGAAATCGTATACTGATAAGGTTCACCCGGACAACGGGTTTGATAATTCTTCCCGGCTTCTTTAAGTTTGCAGCTTATTTAACGTACATGAAAGTCACCGATCATATAGCCCGGTCCCCCGGCACCCTCGTTTCCTTTGAAGTACTTCCCCCGCTGAAAGGCAAAGGCATTGAGGCCCTGTATAAACATCTTGACCCGCTGATGGAGTTCAATCCGGCTTTCATCAACGTGACCTATCACCGGAGCGAACATGTGTTCAAGAAAAGAGCGGACGGCAGTTTTGAAAAAGTGGTGGTCCGGAAAAGACCCGGTACCGAGGCTATTTGCGCGGCGATCATGAACAAATACAATGTGGACACCGTTCCCCATATTATCTGCGGCG
>CAZEZE010000162.1:0-6322 GCA_964516445.1 uncultured Chitinophaga sp.
CGCTGAACGGGTAAAAAGGGTTGTGACTCAGTTTGAAATTATTCCACGCAGAGGGCGCAGAGTACGCAGAGACGTTTAATCAATCTCTTACTCTGCATATTCTGCGCTATCTGGGTGCAATTTAAAAGGAGATACTTCCTAAAAAAGCATTTGACAACTCCAATCAACCGTTAGGGTTATCTTTGCCCGCATGCCGGCTATCGAAATAAAGATCATCAATACTTCTTCCAACCCGCTACCAGATTATGCTACTTCCGGGTCATCCGGGATGGACCTGAGAGCCAGTCTTGAGCAGAAGCTGCCGCTTCAACCAATGGAGCGATTACTCGTACCAACCGGTCTTTTTATTGAATTGCCGGAAGGTTATGAGGCACAGATACGGCCCCGTAGCGGCCTGGCGATCAGGCAGGGTATTACGTGCCTGAACAGCCCGGGCACCATCGACGCCGATTACCGGGGAGAAATTAAGATTATATTAATCAACCTTTCAGCCGAAGAACAGGTCATCTATCCAGGTGATCGTATCGCGCAGATGATCATTCAGAAAGTGGAGAAAGCAGTGTGGAATCAAACCACGGGGATCAATGTAACCGCAAGAAATGAGGGTGGTTTTGGTCATACCGGCAAACAATAATGAAAGCGGAAACGCATATGAAGAGTCTTGTATTTCTTTTCTTCGCATTCATCAGTCTTCTTTATTCCTGCCGTTCCACCAGGAAGATACAGACCGCCATGGAAAAGAAGGATACGGTGGTCGCCCCGATCCATGTCATCGACCGTTCCGGGGAGGACTCCTTACGTTTTATAGGAGCACAGTACGACAGCATTCTTGGCCAACGGATCAATTACACCACCTTTTCGGGAAAACTGGATGTGGAATACACGGATGATGAAGGGAAGACGTATGATGTGAACGCCCATATCAGGATGTATAAAGATAGTGCGATCTGGATTTCAGTAACGGCGATACTGGGCATTGAAGGGCTGAGAGCCTATATCACGAAGGATTCCGTTAAACTCCTGGACAAGCAAAAAAAAGTATATACGGCCCGCAGCCTTTCCTACCTGCAGGAAGTAACGGCGCTTCCGCTTGATCTCTCCTCCCTGCAGGACCTGCTGATCGGCAATCCCGTTTTCCTGGATCCGCATATTGTTTCCTATTCCCGGACCCAGGGCAGTATATCGTTGCTCAGCATAGGCAGCTTCTTCAAAAATCTAATTACCATACAGGATGACAGCAAATGGGTACTCAGCAGCAAGCTGGATGATATGGAGGGAACGAGGAACCGTACCTGCTATCTCTCCTACAGTGATTATGAGAATAAAAAAGGAGTGAATTTCTCAAGACAGCGGAGTATACATGTCGCGGAAAGTAAAAAACTGGATGTAAAGCTCAATTACAGGCAGTATGATTTTAATGAAACGTTAAGTTTTCCGTTCAATATCCCTAAAAATTATACGAGAAATTAGGGTAATAAAATTTATTTTGCAGGGAGACGTTATACATGGAACTGTCCGTTCCCGTATTTAACCTGCATCCATTTAACTATGAGAAGAACAACCCTGCTTTTCCTATTTGCCGCCTGCCTGTTCGCAGGTTTCGCGGCAGCCCAGCCTGTACAGGATAAATCTGAACTGGAAAAAGAGAGAATGGCCATTCAGCAGGAGCTGAAGGAGATCCAGAACATGTACAATAAGGTTAAAGGGCAGACCAAGCAAACCCTCAGTCAGCTGAACGTGCTGAACAGGAAGATTGCCCTGCAGGAACAATACCTCAGTAATATCAACCGGGAAATAAGGGCCATTGATGACGATATCTATCTCAGCAACCTCGAGATCTACCGGTTGCAGAAACAGATGGATACCCTGAAAACGCAGTATGCAAGAACTGTTGTGTACGCTTATAAGAACAAAAGCAATTACGACTACCTCAATTTCATTTTCTCCGCGAATAGCTTTAATGACGCCATCAAAAGGGTCACGTACCTTAAAAGTTACCGGGCGTACCGCGAAAAACAGGTGAATATTATCATTGAGACACAGCAACTCATCGCTAAAAGAAAACAACAGCAATTGGGGCGAAAGGAACAGAAGAACACGGCGCTGACCAACCAGACAAAACAAGTACAGGAGCTCGCCGTCCAGAAAAAAGAGAAGGCCACTGTGGTAGCGGAACTGAAGTCAAAGGAAAAGGATCTTTCCAGGCAAATTGCCGCCAAAAAGAAAAAAGACCGTGACCTGCAGAACGCGATAACCGCCATTGTGCGCAGGGAGATCGAAGCGGCAAAAACCAAGGCAAAGGCTGAGGCCGAGGCAAAGAAGAAAGCGGATGACCTCGCTAAAAAGAATAACCCCGTCACTACCCCTGAAGCACCCACGGTCACCAATACCAACCCGGCAATGACCAGTACTCCCGGCACCAGCACTTCCAAGCGAAATGAGGCGGTAAAAAAGCCCGACAGTTATCTCGACCTGAACGCCAAAGATGTGGCGCTTAACAGCAGTTTCGCATCCAACAGGGCCAAACTGCCCTGGCCGGTTGATAACGGGGTTGTAACCCTTCGGTTTGGTAATAATAAAATTGAGAACACGCTTCTGACTTTTGACAACCCCGGCCTTACGATTGCAACACCTTCTGCTGGAGTGGCGGTCAAAGCTGTTTTTGACGGGGAAGTGGTTGCTGTTTACAGCCTTGGTGACGGTACAGCCATCACCATACGCCATGGAAAATATTTCACCACGTACAGTAATCTTTCGGGTGTAACCGTTACCAAAGGGGCCTCTGTAAGAACCGGTCAGCAGATCGGCCGGGCCGGAAGGGATGATGACGGGAACGGCGGGCAGATCGATTTTATCCTGATGATCGAAACGAGGAATGTGGATCCGCTGCCGTGGCTGAGGAGGTAGGGTAATTAAGATTCAGGAAATTAAATTCTCACGCAGAGGGCACAGAGCGCGCTGAGATTTTTTTAATCTCATATAGCAGCCTCTTAAATTCCTTACAGGGAAAAGTAAATTGTAGTTAACTCTGCGGGCTCCGCGCACATTGCATGACATACTCCCTGTACCCAACTTTTTTATTTACAGGTACTTCTCGTAGAGTTTCTCATACTGTGGCACGATCTTGTTGATATCAAACTGCCGGGCATGAATAGCCGCTTTTTCTTTGAAGGTCTTAAGGGTCGCATCGTCCCGTAAGATGGAGATAGCCTGCCGGCTCATGGAAGCGATGTCGCCCACATCGGACATGTACCCCGTTTCACCCGGTACATTTATTTCACTCAACCCCCCGGCATTGGTGGATACAACCGGCACACCGGCCGCCATGGCTTCGAGTGCGGCCAGTCCGAAACTCTCATATTCCGAGGTCAGGAGGAACAGATCGGCGATGGCAAGGATCTCTTCCATCTGTTCCTGTTTGCCCACGAAACGGATATCATCGCAAACGCCCATTTCCCTGGCAAGATCTTCTGCAGTGGAACGTTCCGGTCCATCACCCACGAATAATAGTTTAGCCGGGATCTCTTTTTTGGTCTCCGCGAATATTTTTACAACATCCTGTACCCGCTTCAGTTTCCGGAAGTTGGATGCATGAAGCAGCACCCGTTCGCCATTGGGGGCGATTACTTTTTTAAAGGCATCCAGTGGTTTCCGGCTGAACCGGCTTACATCTACAAAGTTGACGATCACTTCGATTTCTTTTACGATAGCAAAGTGTTTGAATGTCTCTTCGCGGAGGTTTTGGGATACGGCTGTTATAGCATCACTTTCATTGATAGAGAAAGTGACAACAGGCGCATAAGTCTTGTCGCGCCCTACCAGCGTGATATCCGTGCCATGCAGGGTGGTGATGACCGGTATATTCTTCCCTTCTTTTTTAAGTATCTGCTTGGCCATGTAGGCAGCGGAAGCATGCGGGATCGCATAATGTACATGCAGGAGGTCGAGATCATTATTCTTGATCACATCCACCATAGTGCTGGCCAGTGCCGTCTCATAGGGCGGGTAATCAAATAAGGGGTAGGTGGGCACCTGTACCTCGTGGTAAAATATATTCGGGATAAAGCCGTTCAGCCGCACCGGCTGCTGGTAGGTAATGAAATGTACCAGGTGGCCTTTTTGTGCCAGGGCCTTGCCCAATTCCGTTGCCAGTACTCCTGAACCACCAAAGGTTGGGTAACAAACTATTCCGATCCGCATAAGCTAAAATATGAATGGGTTTCCGAAGGTAGCGGTTTTACCGGAGTAAGGGTTACCGCTTATCTTAATTCTTTACAGCATTTTTTTGGCTTTCAATTATCTTTAGCAAAATTCAGGAGAATGAAAAAATGGGCACTGGTTTACCTGTTAACAGCTTACGCGGGCGCTTTGTTTGCCCAGCAAGAGGATTCTTTATTCATTAAGAAAGTTTCGGATGAGATCCTGACCAACGGGAAGGCGTATTCTAACCTGCGGTACCTCACCAAGGAGATCGGCGCCCGGCTGGCCGGTTCGCAGGGAATGGTGAAATCCGAGCAGTGGGGTGTCAAACTGATGAAAGAAAGCGGGGCAGACAAGGCCTGGTTACAGGAGTGCCTGGTTCCGCATTGGGTTAGGGGAGGTACGGACCTGGCAGAAGCAGTCTATCAGGAAGCTGCTCCGGCTTCAAAGAGCATGCAGGTTAAGAAAAAGAGCCTTGATATTGTTGCTTTGGGTAATTCTGCAGGGAGCGGTAAAAAGGGGGTTACCGGTGAGATCATCCAGGTGAATTCATTTGATGAACTGGAGAAAAGGAAAGAGGAAGTGAAAGGGAAGATCGTTTTCTATAATTACAAATTCAACGATACGTATGTCAGCACGTTCAATGCTTACCGGGATGCGGGACAGTACCGGGGACAGGGTCCCAGCCGGGCAGCAAAATACGGTGCCACAGGGGTGATCATACGAAGTATGAGTCATGCCACCGATAATAACCCGCACACGGGTGCGACAAGATATGATTCCGCTTATGCCAGGATCCCGGCAGTGGCGATCGGGTTAAGGGATGCCGACTGGCTGAATGAGCAGTTGAAAAAAACGACTGTAAAAGTGACCCTGAAAACCAACGGTCATTTTCTCCCGGATACAACCGGGCATAATGTGATCGGCGAACTGACCGGTACCGAATTCCCGGAAGAATACATCACGGTGGGTGGTCACCTCGATAGCTGGGACAATTGTGAAGGGGCCCATGACGACGGAGCGGGTTGTGTACAGACGATTGAGATACTCAGGGCTTTCAAAGCCGTCGGGTACCAGCCAAAACACAGCATCAGGTTTGTTCTGTTTGCCAATGAAGAAAACGGCCTGAGGGGTGGAAACAAGTACGCAGAAGAGGCCAGGGCCAAAAATGAAAAACACCTGCTTGCCATGGAGAGTGATGCCGGAGGTTTCACGCCCAGGTCGATAGGTTTTTCCGGAAGTGAAGAGCAGTATAAAAAAGTGCTGTCCTGGAAAGAACTGATCGCACCCTATGGTTGTACCGAACTTGTTAAAGGCGGGGGAGGGGCTGATATAGGCCCCCTGAACAGGGCAATGAAAACTCCCACGGCCAGCCTGAACCCCGATAACCAGCGATATTTTGATATCCACCATGCCCGGAGCGATGTATTTGAGGCGGTAAATAAAAGGGAGCTGGAGCTGGGTGCCGTGAACATGGCTGCCTTTATTTACCTGGTAGACAAATACGGACTGTAAAATGTTATTACCAATACTCCGCAAATTATTCCGGAGAGATCTTGAAAAGCTCCGGGAGGAGATCAGCCTGTACAAGGATGAACGCCGTATATGGAACATTGACAAGGACATTAAAAACGATGCCGGGCACCTTTGTCTTCATTTAGTGGGTAACCTCAACAGCTATATCGGGGCGGAGTTCGCGAAAACCGGTTATTCCAGGAACCGGGAGCTTGAGTTTACTTCCGGTCCCGTCTCACGTGAAGAGCTGATCCGTCAAATTAACGAGACCATTGAAGTGGTTGAAACGGCGTTTGCGTCATTAAAGGATGAGCAGCTGGAACAAGAATATCCGCTTTTAGTATTTAAGGAGAAGACATCGGTAGGATATTTCCTGGTTCACCTGGCGGTGCACCTTGGTTATCACCTCGGACAGGTGAATTATCACAGGCGATTATTGGATTAGGTCGCGAATGGCCTTCTCCGTTTTTGCAAAAGGGAAACTTTCCAGCACTTTCAACAACATTCCCCTGATCTCCGGATTGCAAAGACGGCCGATGCTTCCTTCATGACTATGGCTGACCTTGGCCGTGTAACTGAATTTTCCGGATTCAATATCCATACCTAT
>CAZEZE010000163.1:0-6291 GCA_964516445.1 uncultured Chitinophaga sp.
CGGCTCATATTGCCGGTTTCGGTCAGAAATACTTTCCAGTTGCTGGGCAGTTGCATTGCTGTTCTTCTACCACAAAATTTAATCAATACACCGGGTTATAATATGAAGCAGGTCAGAATCAGGCGTGATAAACGTCAAGAAAACAAAGGGCTGAGGGGGGAATGTACTCTGCCATATGTTGAATAGGCCATAGACCGGGATTAATAGTCGATCCCAAACAGGGAAAAGCTGGCCCACTGGGATGGTTTGGGATATTTTTTCCGGGTATCAAGCAAGGCGCGGCGAAGCGGTTCGGCAGGCATGAAACGGGTTTTCTCACCCAGGTGAAACAGGAACCGGTTCATCAGGTAAGCGGTTGCTTCGTCGTCCACGTTCCAGAGACTCATGATCACATGATTGCTGCCGGAAAGCAGGAAGGATCTTGCCAATCCCACTACGCCGGCTTCCATGGATCTGCCCAAACCGGTCTGGCAGGCGGAAAGGATCACCATTTCCGGGAACTCCTTGTAGTTTTTTCGGTTATCCATGATGTTTCTGGCCGTCAGGAATGGGTCATTCCCGCTTAGTACAAGGAAACTTTTTTCCATGGGTTCTTTCGCATCGGCGATCCCGTGCGTGGCAAAATAGGCCAGGTCGGTTTCGCCAAGGTATTTCAGCACACTGTCTTTAACCGCTGCGGCACCCTCAAAAAGTCTATACTTCCTGGCAAAGGGGATGGCATTGGCGATCTCCCTTTTAGCGCCGGGAAGATCAGGAAAGGAGAAATCAGTATTACCCGGATAGGCCGGATTGCTGATGAAAAGCGGGTTTTCGAGTGTAAAAGATGTGGAGTCAAAGTTCCGGAACGACTCATTATCCCCGAACTGTTGTGAGATGTCACCCCTCCATTTTGTAGCGGCTTTTAAGGCTTTTACCCGAAGACCGATCAGGTCAATGATACCCGGGACAATGGTAAAACTGCATTGATCGATCAATATCCTGCCTTTTTCACCCGTGGAAAGCAGGTGAAAAGGTAAGGTTCCGATATTCAGCGGAGGGATAATGACCAGGTGCTTGTAGGCTGCATTGAAAGATCGTGGCAGCAGCAAGTCACTGGCCCGTGTGATCAGTTTGTCATATGTGATCCCATTGGTGGGTGGCGGTGGTTTTATGACCACCCCCCGTTTTACGGGCATCCGCTTGTCAGATGATGTATACAACCCAAGAACATGGTTGAAATCGGTGCTGAGTTGCAGCAGTATCTCTTTTTTAATGGGAATGAGTTCTTTTTCTATGATCAAGCCGGGTTCAAAGAAGACCCGGAGAAGGGTATCATTGCTGAAAATGTAAAAAAGAATGCCGATTCCCCGGTTAGAGGGGTATAACTTACCCAGGAGGCTCGCAAAATTCGCATGGGAAGTGATATTGTTTTCCTTGTATATTTTCAGCAGTTCATTGATCTCCTCTCCCGGCACACCCCTGGCGCTCAGCAGGGAGGCCATTTGCAGGCCATATATCCGGTAGATGGAAGTGTCACCGGCACTCCCGGGACGCTGGGCAACGGCCGGGCCGGAAAAAAAGAGGTGCAAGGCAACCAATATGTACAGGATACGTCTCATACTTCTGAACAGGTGTAAAGCTAAGAGTTTAAAAGAGGAAAAGAGGGCTGTTGCGTATACGGTTAATTCCCGCTTTTTCGCGTACCATTCTGTTCGATGATTTTTGTTAATATAAAAATCTCATTTATAACTAACAAGAGAAAGAAGTATATTAATGAGAGAAAAAAATCCGCTTCTCTCCTCTTTTTATCCTTTGCTACAAATTTTGTATTTTAGTACCCCTCGTTTAAGGCAAAAAGACAAAAAGCGAAAGATTCTGGCACAATCTGCAACCCACTTTTTCTCTTTTTCCTCTTTTAAACTCATAGCCTTATTATGTTAATTTCAGCGCGAATACCCGGCATTGGGTATGTTCACGGCCGGTTTTCGTATTAATTTAGACCCATAATTTTAACCACCACCCCGAAAAACAGGACCATGCATATGAAAAAGTTACTACTGACCCTCGTCTTAATCATTTCCGTAGCTCAGTTCTGCCAGGCGCAGACCAAAAGGGCGCTGATCATTGCCATCGGCGATTATCCCGATCCGGATGAAAACGGCTGGAGGGCGATCAATGCGATCAACGATGTTCCGTTGGTCGAAAATGCCTTATTGAAACAGAGTTTTCCGAAAAACAATATCAGCATCATCACGGATTCCATGGCCACCAAAAAGGGGATCGACAAGGCACTGGACAAATTGATCCAGAGTTCCGGTCCCGGTGATGTGGTGGTGATCCACATCTCTTCTCACGGCCAGCAGATAGAAGATGATAATGAAGCGGAAGAGATGGACGGTCTGGACGAGTGCATTGTCCCCTATGGTGCTGTTTATTCGATTGATAAGGGTGTTTTCAGCAAGGTTGCATCCGGTTATTACCGGGATGACAGCTTTGGAGAAAAGATCACGCAGTTAAGGAACAAGCTGGGTAAGAACGGTGATGTGCTGGTGAGCATTGATGCCTGCCATTCCGGTAGTGGTACCCGTGGTAACGTGGCCCTGGCCAGGGGAAATAATGCTCCGATGGTGAGTGATAATTTCGCGAAGAAAAAACTCCCTGCAAAAGATGCTGCGGGTGTTTTCAAGGAAAGTACAAGAACCAAACTCAGCAATACGGCGGCTTCTTACGTGGTGATTTCAGGGGCCCAGGCTCAGGAGCTGAATTTCGAATGCCTTGACGACCAGAACAGACCCGTCGGTTCCCTCTCCTATGCATTCAGTAAGGCAATTACAACTCTGGAAGGTAAGATCACATACAGGGGTTTGTTCGCCCAGATCGAAGAAGTGATGAGGGAGAAAGCGCCCAAGCAAAAACCTGTACTGGAAGGCGATGGCATCGACCGGGAACTGTTCGGCGGCAAATACCTGCGCCAGCAACCTTATATTACAGTTAATGCGGCCCAAAGTGACAGCAGGACCCTTTTCCTGAACGGGGGAACAATTGCTGGTGCAACCGTCGGTTCTACGGTCAGTTTCTATCCTGCCGGAACCAGCAGTACGGCCGGTATTGACCCGATCGTAAAAGGCACGGTCGTTTCTGCCAATAATTTTACTTCCTCTGTAAAACTTGACAGGGAAGATGCAAGTCTGCTGAAAAAATTGCCCTGGGCATTTGTCACCGAGACTTCATATGGCAACAATAAAATTAAACTGGGACTGGACTCCCTGAATGAATCAGAGCCCGGGGTTGTACGGGAATCACTGAAAGGATTTCAACTGGTGGAGATCAGCGATAAACCCGAGCTCTATATCGGCCGGTCTGAATCCGGAACAGGCTGGAGTTTACGGTATGCCAATACAGGTTCTGTGTTCGTTGATGATATCGACCTGAACGACGCTGAGGGTCTTAAAGATTTGCTGAAGCGCTACGACCGCTTCCGTTACCTGCAGAACCTGAAATTCACCGAAAGAGGACTTTCCGCAAAAGTGGAGCTCGTTTTCCTTGATGAAAAGGGGAATGTTGACCTGGCTAAAATGAAAAGCCGAACCAAGCTCGGCAGACTGGAACTTAAAGTGGGCGACGAGGTTTACCTGAAGATCATCAATACAGGTGTCAAAAAATTCTATATCAATATCGTGGATATCCAGCCCGACGGCAAAATCAACCCCGTGATCCCGAATAAGAACCTGCGGGACATCAATAACAACCCCGCTCCTATCCGCTGGGAACAGTGTACGGTGAACAAAGGCGATTCGCTTTTCTTCCGGGATCTTTCGATCACGATCGGCCCGCCACTTGGGGAAGAGGTATTCAAAGTTTTCCTTTCCTCCGACCCGCTCGACCTGGAGGAAATGCTTACTTCCAATTCAACGAACAACAGTCAGAGCCGGGGTGTGCTGAACAACCTGGCCAAAATATTCAAGGATTCACAAGTAAGCTCTTCCGGCACAAGGGGTGGTAATGGTAAGATCAACACCGCGCAGAACGGTACGATATTCGGGTTGAATTTCGCGATCGTGGAGGGGGAAGGGCAGTAATAGATTAAAACAGATTTTAATCCCCGTCAATATTTGGACGGGGATTTTTTTTGTTGCCATGCCGGCCCTGCAATAACAGGATTTGATCATAACAGGCCGATATCTGTCAGGGATGAAATCTCCCGTCAGATTTTTTTTAGCAAAACTTAAGTCAGAAAACTTGCACGTTTCGAACTGACCCCTGGTCAGGCCCGGGGTAACACCCCCGGTGTCACCCCTGTGTCTCGTCGTTCCTCCTTGCCAGGCCAGCCTTTTGGTGCAGTAGCCTAAGCAAGGATGACAATGTAGTCATATAAGAAGTGGAACGTACTGGCCCCGATAGCTATCGGGGCGAACCTCCCGATAATTATCGGGAGACCTCTGCTCTGTCAAAGCAGCGCTCTGAACCATCCCGATCCCGATAGCTATCGGGACTATCGGGAGAGCTAACGTTCATCAAAAAAGTATAAATAAATCAATTTTTGGATTATCTCCGGATAATGCTTTAGGTTCTGTATATACTTCTTACTCTTCATCCTCTTAATATGCGATTCTATTGCTCTCGCTTGCTTAAAGCCAAGACCGGTAATTGTTAAAAATATCTCCCAATCTTTGGCTTTCGAAGTAAATGAACCTGGTATTGAGCCATGAAGATGCTGTTGGAGCCTAAAATCAACATTTTCACAGCTTCCGATATAGAACTTGTTTAAAGTACTGGAGTATAAAATATACACATCTGCCATCCGCACAAAATCAAGTGGAACGTACTGGGCTCGAACCAGTGACCTCTGCTCTGTCAAAGCAGCGCTCTGAACCAACTGAGCTAACGTTCCTATTGTAATTATGTTCCTTTCTCTGAACCATCCCGATAGCCATCGGGAGAGCTAAGGTTCTCCTTAAAAGTTTGTAAAATTAAGTGTTTTCAACATTTCCTTTGGAAGAAACAAGCCACAATGGCATAAAGTCGCTTTCTGAATAGCAGAGATTGGCTATTTCACTGTCATCAAAGTGATGGACCATGTTCCGTTTTCCTTACCATAATTATAAGGAATTTGTAATTGGATTGGCTTCCCTTTACCCAATTCAGCCAGGGAAAGATGAAATACAGCTATTCTACTTTCCACCACACCCTTACCCACTTCTGTTTCCCATTGCAACTCAGGATTTGACACACTGAAATTATCCGAATACCGGAGATACACCGAAGGAGCAAGCGGGATAATGGGCAACTCGTCTTGCGAATGAAGATATTCATCCACTTCCTCATTGCTCATTACCGTTAAAACAGGTGTAAAAGGTTCGGGCCCGTGCTTTACCGTGGCCGCCCGGGGATCCGGATCGTAATCGGGGCAAATATTAAAACTAACGATCCGCCCTTCCCCGTTTAAAGAAAAAAAAGGAACTTTTCCTTTTTTTGTCAGCCAGCAGGGATGTGAAGGAGTTGAGGATGCTACAAAACGCATTTCATTAAACGAACTGATGGCCGCATACTGTGAGAATGTCGCGCCATCCTCTTCCGGGCCACAACCCCCGGAAAAAGTCAGACCGATATCAATATTGTAATAGGGAGAAGAGAGAAACTGTGTTTTTTTTTGCGCCTGCAGCAGTATGGGAAAACCAAGGATCACGAAAAAATAAACCAACTCCCTGGTGGCTCTTTTAATAGTTTTCATCCGCTTAGTTTTTAATAAGTTCAACTCTCCGGTTTTTCGCCCTTCCTTCTTCTGAGTTGTTGTCAGCAATAGGTTTCATTTCACCGTAACCTTTTGACTGCAGCCTGCCTTTGTCAATTTTGCCTGCAATGATCGCATCAGCAACCGACTTCGCCCTTTCTTCAGAAAGTTTCTGGTTGGACGCTTCTGTTCCCGCATTATCCGTATGCCCTTCGACACTTATTTTCAGATCCGGATTCCGTGACATCATGGATATAATCTCATCAATTGTTTTTTTTGATTCCGGAAGAATAACTGACTTACCCGTTTCAAAATTAATATACAACACTGCTTTCCCGGTTGTATTCAGTTGTTCAAATAAAGAAGCAGCATTGACTTCCTGTTCCACCTCCCCTATTTCCACCACTGTAAGTGTATAATGATAATCGCCGGCGTACACTTCGGCCCAGATTTCGTAATTGCCCTTCTTATAATTCATCCAGACACGGTTACTGGAGTATTCATAACCGGTTCCGCCAATTTTCTTAATGGCATTGGAATAATTCCGGATTATTTTCAGGGCGGCCACATCTTCTTTGCTC
>CAZEZE010000164.1:0-6288 GCA_964516445.1 uncultured Chitinophaga sp.
GACCCACCGGGTTGCTGGAGCCTCCTATTGAGATCCGTCCTTCGGTGAACCAGATCGATGACCTCCTGGATGAGATCGATAAAAGGATAAAAATGGGGGACCGGGTGCTGGTCACCACCCTCACCAAGCGGATGGCGGAGGAAATGGATAAATACCTGCACCGCATCAATGTAAAATCAAAATACATCCACAGCGAAGTGGACACCCTTGACAGGATTGAAATTCTGCGGGAACTGCGCCTGGGAAAAATTGATGTGCTGGTAGGGGTGAACCTGTTGCGGGAAGGGCTGGACCTTCCGGAGGTTTCTCTCGTTGCTATCCTTGATGCCGATAAGGAAGGATTTCTAAGGAATGAAAAATCATTGACGCAGACTGCCGGCCGTGCGGCAAGAAATGTGAATGGCATGGTGATCTTCTATGCGGATAAGATGACGGACAGTATGCAGAAGACGATCAATGAGACCCTCCGCCGCCGTGAAAAGCAAATTGCTTTCAATATTGAGCATAGTATTACTCCCACTACTATTTCCAAATCAACCAGAGAAGTTTTCGCGCAAACTTCTGTGTTGGATATAAAAGGATATGACCCGGCTAATCCCTATGCTATTGCACCGGATGAAGACCTGGTAACGGTTGCTGCTGAAGAGCAGGTTGAATATAAAACCATCCCTCAAATGGAAAAGGCCCTTGGAAAGATCAAAAAGGAAATGGAAAAAGCGGCGAGGGACCTGGATTTTATGGAAGCAGCGCGGTTAAGGGACGAGATGTTCCTGATGCAGAAAAGGCTGGAAGAATTGAAGAAGTAATCAGTCGTAGTTTTACGATTTCCCCGTAAGTATTTGTGCCCTTTTTCCCTAAAAACCAATACCCGGTGCTTGCAGGCAGCAATCCCGCTCTCTATCTTAGCCTTCGAAACCGAACTAAATCCAATTCTTGTAAAACCAGTAAATCCAATAGTTATGAAAAGACGTGTCCGTAAAATCGCCAACTTCTTTGCGTTCAACCTGCTGTTCTTTGCCCTGTACCTGAATTTTATTCATAAAGACAAGGCCCCGGTGAATTTTGCCGGTGAGACCGCAGTACAGCAAAACACGGCCGCATTCAGCGGTACGGTGCTGGTAGATAACCCGCAGCAAACAGAGAAGAAAGCTACCGTTACTGCCCCCGTAGCCGAGCCCAAAGCTGAACAAACCAGCACGGCCGCACTGAAACTGTCTATTAACTAAGCAAAGCAGCGTTAACATATCGGCAACCCCGGGTTAAACCCGGGGTTGTTGTGTTTTGGCCCCTGCCTCCTCCCATTTCTTTAACTTAGGGGCATGGAAAAAAAGGTCTTCCTCCTCGATGCTTTTGCCCTTGTTTTCAGGGCTTATTATGCACTTATCCGTAATCCGAGGATCACTTCCAGGGGAAAGAACACCAATGCGCAATTTGGATTCACCAATACATTGGTGGAACTGATCAACAAGCAGAAGCCATCCCATATGGCCGTTTGTTTTGATACCTCTGCCCCAACAGAACGTCATACCGATTTCGCAGACTATAAAGCCAACCGCCAGGAAACGCCGGAGGATATCAGCGCCGCGGTGCCCGATATCAAAAAGATCATCGAGGGTTTTAATATTCCTATCATCGCCGTGGATGGTTATGAGGCTGATGATGTGATCGGCACCCTCAGCAAACAGGCGGAGAAGGCCGGATATGAAGTATATATGGTCACCCCTGACAAGGATTACGGCCAACTGGTTTCTAAAAAAGTGAAGATCTACAAACCCTCCTACCAGGGAAATGATGTGGAGATCATGGGTCCGGAAGAAGTTTGCGCCAAATGGAATATCAAAAGCGTGGACCAGGTGGTAGATATGCTGGGAATGATGGGTGATGCGGTAGACAATATTCCCGGTATCCCGGGTGTGGGAGAAAAAACCGCGGCCAAGTTCCTCGCGGAATACGGCTCATTGGAGAATACACTTAAGAACGCCGATAATATCAAGGGCGCCATGGGTGAAAAAGTAAAGAAGGGAAAAGAGATGGCCATGCTTTCCAAAAAGCTGGCAACGATCATCACAGATGCGCCGGTAGAATTTCATGTAGAAGATTTCAGATTGAAAGAATGGGATAAGGAAAAACTGAAACAGGTATTTGCCGACCTGGAATTTAAAACGCTCGGAAAAAGATTATTAGGTGAGGATTTTTCAATCGGAACAACCGCCAGGGGAGTAGTGGAGAAAGAAATACCGCAGGGGGTGCAGACAGATTTGTTTGGAAACGTTGTTGAGAGTCAGCAGTCCGCAGTCGGCAGTCCACAGTCGGCAGCCGGCGTTCCGGAGGCAGTTCAAAATGACGGGGACGAGGATGAACCATTGGTGGTTGATAAAAATATTAACAACACACCGCATAACTATGAAACAGTGGAAGGCGATGCTGCCATTAAAAAATTAGTGGCAGAACTGAAAAAAAATGATGAGATCTGCTTTGACAGCGAAACCACGGGTATCGACGCCAATGATGCAGAACTGGTGGGGCTGAGTTTTTCCGTAAAACCCGGAACGGCGTGGTATGTGCCCTGCCCCGCCGATCAAAAAAGAACAAAAGAGATACTGGCCCTGTTCAGTGCTCTATTCACTGATAAGAAGAAAACATGGATCGGCCAGAACACCAAGTACGACCTGCTGATCCTGAAATGGTACGGCATTGAACTGGCCGGTAATATTTTTGATACCATGCTGGCGCATTATGTGATCGAACCCGATGGAAAAAGAGGAATGGATATACTGAGTGAAAAATACCTTGGATATGAACCGGTTCATATCGAGGAACTGATCGGGAAAAAAGGGAAAACACAGGGTACCATGCGGGATGTGGAAATAGAAAAAGTGAAAGAATATGCCGGGGAGGACGCGGATATCACCCTGCAGCTCAAAAAGGCCTTTGTCCCTCTGCTGAAAGAAAGAGCGGTTGAGAAAGTCTTTAATGAAGTGGAGAACCCGCTGGTAAAAGTGCTGGTGGATATGGAGTTTGAGGGCATCAAAGTGGATGTAGATTTTTTAAATGAATATTCAAAGGAACTGGAGAAAGACGCGAAGAAGGCCGAAGAAAGCGTGTACAAACAGGCCGGCGTCCGTTTCAACCTGGCCTCTCCCAAACAACTGGGAGAAGTATTATTTGATAAACTGAAACTGGATCCTTCCGCCAAAAAGACCAAGACCGGTCAATACCAGACGGGTGAGGATGTATTATTAAAGCTTGCCGTCAAAGGCCACCCGATCGTGGAAGATATCCTCACCTTCAGGGAACTGACAAAACTGAAATCAACTTATGTGGATTCGCTTCCGCAGCTGATCAACCGGAAAACAGGAAGGGTGCATACCACCTACGGGCAGGCGGTGGCTGTTACCGGCCGGCTGGCGAGCAATAATCCCAATCTTCAGAATATTCCCGTGCGGACCGACCGGGGAAAAGAGATCCGGAAAGCATTCATTCCAAGGGACAACAAGCATATTTTACTTTCGGCCGACTACTCTCAAATAGAACTGAGGATCGTTGCCGCCATCAGTGGCGATAAGAATATGTGCAAAGCATTCAAAGACGGCACCGACATTCATACCGCCACTGCTTCAAGAGTATACAATGTAGACGAAAAGGAAGTGACCAAGGAAATGCGGTACAAAGCCAAGAGTGTAAATTTCGGTATCATCTATGGCCAGGGTGCATTTGGACTCGCGGATAACCTGGGTATCAGCCGCACAGAAGCGAAAGAGATCATTGACAATTATAAAAAGCAGTTCCCGGGTATCCAGAAATATATGGATGACACGATCAACTTCGCACGGGAAAATGGTTATGTGGAAACGCTGATGGGCCGCAAAAGATGGTTACGGGACATCAACTCCGCCAATTTTACGGTCCGCGGTTTTGCGGAGCGGAATGCCATCAATTCTCCCATACAGGGCAGCGCGGCCGATATGATCAAGCTGGCCATGCAACGGGTGCATGCGGCCATGAAAAAGGAAAAGATGCAGAGTAAAATGCTGCTACAGGTCCATGACGAATTGGTATTTGATGCCCTAAAGACTGAAGTTAAGGAACTCAAACCTCTCGTCATTGAAAATATGCAGGCAGCCCTGCCATTACCGCACAAGGTTCCTGTGATCGCCGAATGCGGGGAAGGGAAAAACTGGCTGGAGGCACATTAATCCCCTATTCCTTATGATTCTAACCGTAACACTCAATCCCTGTATTGATAAAAGTTCAAGAGTTGGTCTTTTAAAACCCGAAAGCAAACTGCGTTGTACGGAGATCGTGAATGAACCCGGTGGCGGAGGGATCAACGTAAGCAAGGCATTACAAAGGCTGGGGACTCCTTCGGTGGCGCTGTTTCCCGCCGGCGGGCATAATGGCAACATGCTTTGTTCCCTGCTCAAGGAAGAAGGGATCCTTTTTCATGCAGTAGATACCAAAGAAGAGACCCGTGAAAACTGGGTGGTACTCGAAACTTCCACCAATAAACAATTCCGTTTTGTTTTTCCCGGTCGGGAAGTGCAGGAGGCCACCATCAAAACACTCGTGGACCAGATCCGTTCCTTTGCTCCCTCCTTCGTGGTGGCAAGCGGCAGCCTGCCACCGGGTTTACCGGATTACTTCTATGGACTGATCGTTAAAAATGCTTCGGCGGTAGGGGCCAAATGTATCGTAGACACCAGCGGTTCGGCCCTGCAGGGGTTAAAGGGCAAGAAAGCTTACCTGATAAAACCCAATACAGGTGAATTGTGCAAAATGCTGAATGTGGAGTGGCTCAGTAAGAATGAGATTCCTGATGCGGCGCAGCAGGCCATTTCAGAAGGTTTCGCGGAGATCATCGTTGTATCGATGGGAGCGGAAGGCGCCTGGCTGGTGAGCCATGACAAACGATATTTTGTTGAAGCGCCTCCCGTTGAAAAAAGAAGTACCGTAGGTGCAGGCGACAGCATGGTGGCGGGCATCACGCATTCCCTGCAGAATAATATGACGATGCGGGAAGCTATTCGTTTCGGGGTAGCCTGCGGAAGCGCGGCTACTATGAATGAAGGCACACAGCTCTTCCATAAAGAAGATGCTGAAAGATTATTTGCACAGATCAATGAATGAAATCCCGTTCTGATGAAAAGAGATATTACGAATCGTGAAGATCTTCTGCTCCTGGTCACCCGGTTCTATGATAGACTGCTCAGCGATCCGTCGATCAGTTATATTTTCACGGATGTGGCTAAAATCGATCTCGCACATCACCTGCCGGTGCTGGTGGATTTCTGGGATTCCGTATTGTTCCAGTCCGACACTTACCGGAAGAATGCCATGCAGCCTCATCTTGACCTGCACCATCGATCTCCTTTTTCAGCACATCATTTTGAAACCTGGCTCCGCTCTTTCAATGAAACGGTTGATGAATTGTTTGAGGGGGATACCGCCTTTATCGCCAAAGAGAGAGCAAGGAGCATTGCCACTGTGATGCAGATAAAAATCAAACAGTTAGGATGAAATGCTGCTTTTCATCACTCAAATTTCATCTTTTGCCGTCTCTTTTTTGCCAGCTGTCTGAAGAGTTTGTACCTTATCCGTCTAAATTTTTAATATGAAACAAAAACTATTGCCGTTTATTGCGGCTGCGCTTTTAATGGCTGCCTGCAATAATGAGAAAAAAGAAGAAAAGACCACACAGGAAACCGTTTCTCCCGGAGATGGAAAGGAAAAAGCATGGGTAGCGGTTGATTCCGCTACAATGATGAAAGCCTGGATGGAATATTCCACTCCCGGTGATCCCCATAAAAAGCTGGCCGCTGCTAACGGTACATGGGATGCCGAGGTCACCAGCTGGATGGCCATGGGTGCCCCGCCAACGGTAAGTAAAGGCAGTGCTGTAAACCGGATGGTTATGGATGGCCGTTACCAGGTCTCTGATTTCAGCGGCGACATGATGGGTATGCCTTTTAATGGTTTAAGCACCACTGCCTATGATAATTACAAAAAGGTCTTTGTAAGCACCTGGATCGATAATATGGGAACCGGGATCATGATGATGGAGGGACCCTGGGATGAAGCGACCAAAACAATGACCCTAATGGGAAAATATACCAACCCGGCCAACGGGCAGGACTGTGAAATGAAAGAGACCTTTACGATGACAGATGATAATAATCATGTAATGGAGATGTACGGGCCTGATCCGCAGACGGGGAAACAGTTCAAGACGATGCAGATAAAGTTTACCCGGAAAAAGTAACTGTAATACCGGATTACTTGGTTCATTTC
>CAZEZE010000165.1:0-6256 GCA_964516445.1 uncultured Chitinophaga sp.
CGTTACGGCCAATGGGCAGGTGCTACAGGAGAATGTGGATTATGAGATCAACTATGACCTGGGTTCACTCCGGGTTACCAACCAGGCGGTGCTGAATTCCGGGATACCTGTTAGCATTCAATATGAGAACAACCAGGCATTTGGTTTCCAGCAGAAGAACTTTATGGGTCTTCGGCTCGATTACCTGGCCAATAAAAAACTGACACTCGGTGGTACGATCGTAAAACTCGGTGAAAGACCTTTCTTCATCAAGCAACTTTATGGCGAGGACCCGATCAGGAACACCATGTATGGTGTAGATATTGATTATCGCAACAACCTGCCACGACTGACCAAGTGGCTGGATAAACTTCCGTTTTACAGCACCAGGGCCATGTCTTCCGTAACGGCGACAGCAGAAGCCGCCCTGCTTAACCCGGGTCATGCCAAGCAGATCAATGGCACCGACCGGGATGGCAACCCGGAAAAAGGCGGGCAATCATATATAGATGACTTTGAAGGTACCCGGGCCAATATCGATCTTCGTTTCCCGCTGATCAGCTGGAACATTGCCTCCATTCCGCAGGGGAATGGGTTATTCGCGGAGTCTGGTTTCAATAATGACCTGCGAAGCGGATACAACAGGGCCAAACTCGCCTGGTATAATATCGAGCCGACTTTGCAGGAGAAACGCAGTTCCAATAATCCCCTGCGTAATAACCTGGCCGAACTTTCACGGCCGGAAACGAGACAGGTGCTGCAACGGGAGATCTTCCCGAAACGGAATACACAGTTTGGGGAAGGGTTGCTCACTACTTTCGATCTTGCATTTTATCCAAAGGATAAAGGACCGTATAATTTTGAAACATCGGCCACAAGGGTGGATGCCAATGGCCGTTTGCGTTTTCCGCAGCAGGCATGGGGCGGATTGATGCGGAACATTGACCAAACCGATTTTGAGACCAGTAATATTGAATTCATCGAATTCTGGCTGCAGGATCCTTTTATCACCAATACGGCCAATCCCGGTGGTGGAAGGCTCTACTTTAACCTCGGTAATGTTTCCGAAGATGTGCTGAGAGATGGCAAGCGGCTGTATGAGAACGGCCTGCCCACCACCACCAACAACGCGCCCGTGGATAATACATCAGTGTGGGGCAAGGTTCCCGCTAACCCGATGCAGGTGACCAATGCGTTCAGTAATGACCCGGCAGACCGGCCCCTGCAGGATGTTGGATTTGACGGTTTACAGGACGAAGAGGAGAAAACAAAATTTGCTGCCTACCTGGCCGCCCTGCAAACCAATTTCGGCGCCGGCTCACCCGCCTACCAGAAAGCATTCGCCGATCCTTCGGCGGATAATTTCAAAGCCTATCGTGATCCTTCATTTGACCAGGGTCAGGTTGCGGGTATCCTTGAGCGTTATAAGAACATCAACAACCCGCATGGTAATTCACCGGTTGCCGATAACAACACCGAATTCTTCAATGCGTTCACCCAGTACCCCGACCAGGAAGAAATGAACCGGGACAATACTATGAATGAAGTGGAGGAGTATTTCCAGTACAGGGTGGATATACAGCCGAATATGATCCCGGGAAGCAATTTTATCACCGATGTTCGAACACCAACGGTAACCCTTGCTGATGGCAGCACCCGCACAGAGAAATGGTACCTCTTCCGCATCCCGGTTGACCAATACCAGTTGAAAGTGGGAAATATCCCGGATTTCAAATCCATACGCTTTATCCGGATGTTCGTAACGGGTTTTTCAGATTCGGTTGTGATGCGTTTCGGTAAACTGGAACTGATCCGCAACCAATGGAGAAAATTCCGTTACAAGATCGATACGACCGGTTTGTACACCAACCTCCCGCAACCCGACCCCACTTCAGTGAATACCCTGGCTGTGAATATTGAAGAGAACGACCAGCGTCAGCCGATCCCTTACCGGATACCGCCGGGGATCGAAAGACAGCAGCAACTGAGTAATAACAATGTGGCACTGTTCCTGAACGAGCAGGCGATCAGTATGCAGGTTTGCGGCCTTTCACAAACGGAAAGCCGTGGTATTTTCAAAACGATGAACCTGGATATACGCCAGTACAAAAGACTGCAGATGTTCATTCACGCTGAGTCGGTACAGAATTACCAACCGATCGATTTTGGCGATATGAACGCGGTCATCCGTATCGGTAATGATTTTTCCGGCAACTATTATGAGATAAAGATCCCGTTGCGTATCACCCAGTTCGGCGAAACGGACAGCCTGCGGATATGGCCCAAAGAGAATGACCTGGATTTTAACCTTGACCTGCTGACCGCCCTGAAATCGAAGCGGAACCGGCTGGGTGTTTTGCCTTCACAGTATTTCAGGGAGACCACTCCCGACGGCAGGTCTTACGCGATATTGGGGAACCCGAATCTCGGTGAAGTGAGAGGAATGATGCTGGGTGTGGAGAACCTCACACAGGAGTCGCTTTGTACCGAGGTCTGGTTCAATGAACTCCGGCTCTCGGAACTGGATGAAAAAGGGGGATGGGCCGCCAATGCCAGGGTGGAATTTCGCCTGGCCGACCTGGGTTCCATGACGCTGGCCGGAACCGCCCGGACCCGGGGATTCGGCACACTGGAACAAAGGGTGAATGAACGAAGCCGAGAAGACGTATACACGGTGGATGCCACTGCCACGATCGAGGCCGGCAAACTGCTTCCCAAGAAACTCGGTATGCAGATACCCGTGTATGCCGGTATCAGTTACCGCAGCAGCACACCCGAGTATGATCCGTTTGACCTTGACATCAATCTGAAAGAAAAACTGAAAGAGGCTGCAGCAGACAAGCGGGATTCTATCCGTAATGACGCGCAGGATATTACGACTATCAAAACAGTGAACCTTACCAATGTGCGCAAACTGAAAACGGATGGCAAGAAACCCAAGATCTGGAGTGTCACCAATTTTGACTTCAACTATTCTTATATCCAGACGCTGAGTCATAACCCGCTGATCGAGAAAGATGAGCTCCGGCGAACAAGGGGAGCATTGGGCTACACCTATGCGCCGCAGGTAAAACCGCTGGAACCTTTCAAAAAACTGATCAAGTCAAAATCACCCTGGTGGGCGCTGATAAAGGATTTCAATCTCAATTATGCGCCTTCGCAGATCGCCTTCAAGGCCGACATCTTCCGCCAGTTCGGCGCTACGCGGTTGCGCAATGTGGGGGGAGGTCCGTATAAAATACCTGAGACGTTTAATAAGTATTTCACTTTCGACCGGTATTATATCCTGCAATGGCCGCTGACACAATCGATCAACATCGATTTCAGCGCCACCAACTTTGCACGTATCGATGAACCGATGGGCCGCATTGATACAAAAGAAAAGAAAGACAGTGTCCGGAAGAATGTGTTCAAAGGCGGAAGGAATACCAATTACCGCCAGGAAGTGACCGTGACCTATAATGTTCCTACCCAGAAGATTCCTTTCCTGAACTGGACATCGCTCCGGGCCAGTTATAATACCAAATACAACTGGCTGGCCGCTTCGCTGCTTGAAAGAACACCTGAGATCAACCTGGGACATACATTGTCCAATACCCAGACCAAGACTATCAACGGGGAACTGAAGTTCGAGGAACTGTATAATAAATCCAGGTTGCTGCGGGCGGTCAATTCCAACCTGCCGCCATCAGCCGGCAGCGGACCCAAATCCGACAAGAAGGACGTAGCGCAACCGGGCGCCGTTCAGCAACAGGGAGCCGCAGATGCGACGGTGGCTAAACCTGATACCATCAGGAACAAGAAAGGCAAGATCATAAAGATCAAAAAGCCGAAGAAGAAAAAGGAGAAAAAGGTTAAGGAAAAGAAAGATCCCAACCAATTACCGGAAGTGGGCGGCGTTCCCAAATTCTTCCTGCGCATTGCTACCGCATTGAAACGAGTAGGGATACAATACACCGAAGATCTTGGTACAACACTTCCGGGCTATATGGACAGCACCCGTGTGTTGGGTTATAACCTGAAAAGCGGTCAGCCCGGGTTCCGTTATATTTTCGGCTACCAGCCCGATACGAACTGGATCAATAATTTCGGGGCGAAAGGACTTCTCTCTACCGACACACTGGTCAGCAGGATGATCCAGCAGCGTTATAACCAGCGGCTGAACCTGACCGCGCAGGTTAGTCCCTTCCGCGATTTTAATATCGATCTCAACCTCGACAAAACATTTGACAAACAGTATTCCGAATTGTACAAGGATACCAGCAAGTTTGACAACGTGGGACTGACGCGGCTGAATCCGTATGCGATGGGAAGCTTTAACATCAGTTATATTTCCTTCCAGACCCTGTTCACCAAGTTTGACCCGAACGTACTGTCCGAAACCTTCAAGACATTTGAGAACAACAGGGTCATCCTTTCCCGTAAACTGGCCGGGCTGAATCCCTACCAGGGCGGCGCCGTGGATCCCAACGATCCGGCTTATTTCAAAGGATACGGCCGTTATGCCCAGGATGTGGTGATACCCGCTTTTATTGCCGCGTATACAAAGAAGGACCCGACCAGCGTGAAGCTTGTTAAGAATAATAATCCCAACCTGCGGGCCAATCCGTTCTCCGGGCTGATCCCCAAACCGAACTGGACGCTTACCTATAACGGCCTGTCGAGGATACCAGGACTGGATAAGATATTTACCAATTTCACGATCCGCCACGGGTACCACAGCACGCTCAGCATGAACAGCTTTAATACCGCGTTGTTGTTCGTTGACCCGCTCCGCATCGGCTTCCCTTATTTCAGGGATACGCTGACCGGTAACTATATCCCTTATTTCCTGGTGCCGAATATTACGATCCAGGAATCGTTTGACCCGCTGATCGAAATTGACATTACGTTCACCAACCAGCTCAGCACCCGGTTCGAATTCAGCAAACGCCGGCAACTGAGCCTTAGCCTGATCGATTACCAGCTGGCGGAGAACCGCTCTACCGAAGTAACGTTTGGGCTGAACTGGCGGCAGAAGGGATTGCCCATCATAAAGAATATCAAGTTCGGCAAGAATGAGATGAAACTTGATAATGATGTCACCATTCGTATGGATTTCAGTCTTCGGGATGATGCCACAGCCAACAGCAAGCTCGACCAGCGCACTTCTTTCGGTACAGCCGGGCAAAAAGTGATCCGCATTGCACCTTCCATTGATTATGTCCTGAACAATAAAGTAAGCCTCAAACTTTATTTCGAACAAAACCGCACTATCCCCAAGATCAGTAATGCTTTCCCCATTACGAATACCAGGGGCGGGTTGCAGGTGAGGATTTCGCTGACACAGTAAGGGAGCCGTTTATTTTCAGGAAAAAACACCTGTTTCCCGATCTAATTCCCGGTTAATTGTTGCCGCCCAGGACTATTTTCGTCTCGTCATCCCGACGAAGGAGGGAGCTACGCCGTAAGTTTCTTAGCATGATTGCGGCATAGATGCCTCATTCCCCGGCATGACATAGTATAAGTTTGAAAGGTATCTGGCCAATATACGCTCCCCGTCATCCCGACGAAGGAGGGATCTGCGCCGTAAGTAATATAGTATGATAACGACATAGATGCCTCATTCGTCATCATGATGAAGCAGAAGAAGGCCCAAACGTCTTATTTCAAATATGTCAATGATTGGGAATAAATATTACGTCTATATCCTGACCAATTACACAAAGACCGTTCTTTATACCGGCGTGACCAATCATCTTGAAGGACGTATACTCGAACACTATTCAGAGCGGGGAAATCTAAAAGTATTTGCCGGTAAGTACCATGCCTATTACCTTTTGTTTTATGAAGAATACTATTCAATCAGCAACGCTATCGCACGCGAAAAAGAAATAAAAGGGTGGAGGAGATCAAAAAAGGTGGAACTGATCAGTTCGTTTAATCCCGAATGGAGATTTTTAAATGAAGAATTATTTGGTGAGTGGCCTCCGGATAAGCATTTGAAGAAAGGGAAGTGATAAATTGTTGAATTCCTTTCCTTTCATCCCGAGGAAAG
Organism: uncultured Chitinophaga sp.; assembly: GCA_964516445.1. Classification (GTDB taxonomy): domain Bacteria; phylum Bacteroidota; class Bacteroidia; order Chitinophagales; family Chitinophagaceae; genus JJ008. The sequence goes on from CAZEZE010000165.1 coordinate 6,017, forward strand.
AAGGATCTGAGCCGGAACAAGCTTTCCGTCATCCCGAGGTACGAGGGATCCGCGCCGAATTATTCTTAGTATGATTGGGGCATAGATGCCTCCTTCGTCGGCATGACGGAGATTAAGAAGGCCAAAGGATCAGTGATCCAGTTCTTTTTTAATAAAATGTAAGGAAGAAAATTATTTCACCGCAGCCGCTACCGAACCGGTCTGGGCGGTATCGCCGGTCTTCTTGAACATCATCACATA
>CAZEZE010000166.1:0-6244 GCA_964516445.1 uncultured Chitinophaga sp.
AATAAAGGCCACGCAACCATCGATCACTTCCGTGAGATTATGGGGCATCATATTGGTAGCCATGCCCACGGCAATACCGCTGGAGCCATTGATGAGTAATTGGGGGATTCGTGTGGGAAGAACGGTGGGTTCCCTTTCCGAGTCATCGAAATTGAGCTGGAAGTCCACCGTATCCTTCTCGATATCATCGAGCATATGCTCGGTAAGCCGTCCCAGTCTTGCTTCGGTATACCGCATGGCCGCCGGGCCGTCGCCATCCTGGTTACCAAAGTTACCCTGGCCGTCAATAAGGGTATAGCGCATATTCCATTCCTGCGCCATGCGCACCATCGCATCGTAAACGGCGGTATCTCCGTGCGGGTGGTATTTACCGAGGACCTCTCCCACGATACGGGCGGATTTCTTATAGGGTTTATTGTAATGGATACCCAGTTCGTTCATCGCATGCAGGATGCGGCGGTGCACCGGTTTCAGCCCGTCCCTTACATCCGGCAGGGCGCGGCCCACGATCACCGACATTGAATAATCAATGTAGGCGGTCTTCATCTGCTCCTCGATATTTACGGGAATGATACGGTTGATATCATTGGTCTGCTGTGGGTCAAACTGTTCTTCCATCGCTGATTTTCCTTAGTCTTTTTGATTGATTGTAATGCCAGGAACCGGCCGGTTTTCAACCTGTTTTTAAGGTCTGCAAATCTACCTTTTACAGGGCTGAAAACCTGATAAAAAAGGCTGTTTTTTGGGGTAAATTTTTACGCACAGACCCGGTTTTCTGGGGATAAAAAACAGGTCAATTTATAACAAGGTTTTGGCAGTTACCGGCACGTATTTTTCGTTTAAAAAGCAAGGATCCTGCAATGATGACCTATCTCCTCCTGCGAAACAACAAGGAATCGGGCCCCTTCAGCCTGGAAGGGCTCCGGGAGGCTGAACTCAGCCCAAACGACCTGGTATGGGTGGAGGGGCAAAGTGTGTGCTGGCTCCGCCCCTCCGAGATACAGGAGCTGAAAAGCATGGTATCGGCCAGTGCAAAGAGATCAACACAAAACGCATCTGTAGAAAAAACGGTTGTTGAGGCGGAGACCCGCAAGGCTGAAAAAAAGAAGATTCATGGTTCACTCCCCTCAACAGAGAAAAAAGAAACCCTTAATAGCACTGCGTATTCAGCTTACCAGCCTGTACCGGAATCGGGAACAACTATTCCCCCGATTACTTTTTCCGCCGCAAAAGAAGAAACAACGGTGGCTGAAACAAAATATTCACGTCCCCTCGATGAGCTGAAAGAGCTGTATGCAAAAGATCTTGAAAACCGGCTAAGGAAAAAAAGGGTTACCCTGCATCTCCCTCCTGCCGTCAGGAAAGCCGGCTTATATAGCGCTTTCCTGTTAGTGGGTCTCATCGCCGGTATATTGATCCGAAATTCCGGAAAGGATAAGAATAATGTTATTTCATCAGCCAAACCCGCTCCACCGGCAGCCACGGTTGAAAACCCGGTAACGGGAAATGTAGAAACAGATAGTATTCCGGAACCGGTAACTCCGGAGAATGCAATACCGGTGCAAAGTATTGTTGAACCTTCAGAACCGCTTGCTGAAATTCCACCGGCAACAAAAGAGCGTTCCATTAAGAAAACCAGTACAGCCAGGGAAACAACCACGGATGCCGGTACAACGGATAAGGACATCCCTGCCAGGACCGATGCCAAACAGAACACAAGGGAAGCTGTGGTAAGTGAGACACGCAAAACGGGAACGGCCGAACTGGCCGCAATGGTTACTGTAAAGAGCAATGATTATATCGTAGGTTCATTTGGGGGGATCAAAAACCTTCAACTTACCGTTTCGAATTCCTCTGCATACAAGCTGGATCGTGTTACGGTGGAACTGCAATACCTGAAGCCGCTGGATGAATTTTTAAAATCGGAAAATATTGTTTTTAACTCCATACCTCCGGGCAGTTCACAAACCATGTCCATTCCAAAAAGTTCCCGCGGTGTTAAAGTGCGGTACCGGGTTACCCGGATCGAGTCGGATGAAGTGAGCGGCAACACGGCCGGTAACTGATCTTTTTCCAGGCTGTACAATCATCGTTAAGGGATGGTAGATCAACTTCGTTTTTTCACCCGCAATTTCTGCTTTTTTCGTACTAATTTCCCGCTTTTACCAACCGGTTTTACATGAAGACGATCTTATTATTCGGCGCAGGCAAATCTGCTACTGTTTTAATCGATTATTTACTGGAACATTCGGTGAAAGAGAATTGGGAACTGGTAGTGGTGGATGCTGATCTTAAACTGGCACAGTCCAAAGTGAACCATTCCCAACGGGCCCGTGCGGTTTCATTTGATATTGCGGATGACACCGAACGTGAGAAATTCATCAGGCAGGCCGATATTGTAATCTCCATGCTCCCCCCTGCCTTGCATTTTACGGTGGCGAAGGATTGTATAAAGCATCAAAAAGATCTGCTTACCGCATCGTATGTGGATGCGTCCATTAATGGATTGCGCGAAGAGATCACCCGTAATAAACTCCTTTTTCTCTGCGAGATGGGCCTTGATCCCGGTATCGATCATATGAGCGCGATGCAGATGATCGATACGATCAGGGCCGGGGGAGGTAAGGTTACTTCTTTCAAATCGCATTGCGGCGGACTGGTGGCCCCGGAGAGCGACGACAATCCCTGGCATTATAAGATCAGCTGGAACCCGCGGAATATCATTATGGCTGGAAAATCCGGGGCCCATTACCGGGAAAAAGGGAAAGAGATCACAGTCGCCTATGAACAATTGTTCACCGGGGAACATATGGTGGATATCCCGGAACTCGGGCGGCTGAGCTGGTACCCCAACCGGGATTCGCTGAGTTATGCCGGCTTGTATAACCTGCAGGACGCGGAAACTTTCATCCGCACCACGCTTCGTCACCCTGATTTTATGTACGGATGGAAAAATATCATTGACCTGAAACTTACCGATGAAACCAGGCAGTATGAAACGGACGGGAAGACCCTTCACCAGCTTTTTAAGGAACATATGGACAAACATGGTTTCGGTGAATGGCTGACCAATAAATTGTCGGAACGCTTTGAAGAAACAAAAGGGCTGCTCGAAAACCTGATGAAACTGATGGAGGCCGAAAATGAGGCGGAGGCGGAAGGCGAAAAGATACCTGAATCCTTTGTTACGGCCGATGAGAAGGGCAACCTGCAGGAGATCGGGATCGATGAAGTGAAAAACCACGCAGCGGGATTCCTTGCCTATAAGATGCATGAAGCGAATCTTACGCTGAAACAACTTTTCTTCCTGGGACTGGATGATGAAGAGACCCTGGTGAATAAGGGCACCTGCAGCCCGGCCGATATCCTGCAATTCGCCATGGAAAAAAAACTGACGCTTCGTCCTTATGATAAGGATATGATTGTGATGCTGCATGAGATCGGTTTTGAAACCGGGGGACAGCAGTCGGAGATCCAAAGTTCGCTCGTGGTAAAGGGTGAAAACAACCTTCGGACGGCGATGGCAAAAACCGTCGGTTTGCCATTAGGCATTGCCGCCAAACTGATCCTGAATGGTAAGATCAAATTGACGGGTTTACACATTCCTACCGTCAGGGAGATCTATGAACCGGTATTAAAGGAACTGGAACAATACGGGGTGAAGTTCACGGAAACTACCGGAAAACCCTGAGCAGGCGGGTTAGCTCCTCCACTCCTTCCGTGGCCGGCTTCTCGATCAGGGTAAGCCCTGATGAGGTTGACATCCAGGGGATCTTTTTATCGATCATATAAACAGGAATGCCCGGCATTGCATAATTAACAAGCCCGGCAGCGGGATAAACAACGAGTGAGGTTCCCACCACGACAAATATATCCGCGTTCTGCACAACAGGTACGGCCTCTTCCATTTTAGGAACCGGCTCTTCAAACCAAACGATATGGGGGCGGAACTGGGCACCGTCCATTGCCAGGTCGCCTAACTGAATATCTCCCCTTATTTCCGTGATAAGGGTTTCATCACGTTCACTCCGCATTTTGAAGATCTCACCGTGAAGATGAAGCACCCGGCTGGAACCCGCCCTTTCGTGCAAGTCATCAATATTCTGCGTGATGATGCTGACATCAAAATCCTTTTCCAGCGCTGCCAGACCATAATGCGCGGCATTCGGCCGGGCCCCGGCAACATTTTTTCTTCGTTCATTATAGAATTGCAGCACCAGTCCCGGGTTATTCCGCCATCCACGGGGCGTGGCCACTTCTGTTACATCGTAGCCTTCCCATAAACCATCACTGTCCCGGAAGGTCTTCAGCCCGCTTTCGGCGCTGATCCCGGCGCCGGTTAGAACGACAAGTTTTTGCATATTTCAAAAATAGAAAAGCAATATCAGTCATTCAAAATTAATCGTCTGGTGTACTGGAAATTAATGGGTCGAATTACTTTTTTGTGAACCACGGAGACACGGAGGCACAAAGACACCAGGATATTTAGAAACACTGTGATCAAATTTAACTTTACGTCTCCGTGTCTTGGTGTCTCTTTGGTTCAATCTGCTTTTTAGGATTAGTTTTAATTTGTCCTGGTAAAGAGAAGAGTGGAACTGTCCGGCAACTGTATCTGAAGACTGTCGATAGTCAGTTTTAGAACAGTGAAAATTCCGATGGCAGAATCAGAAGCGTTCATCTTCCAGACCAGCTCATCCTTCTTGTTCCATTCGTAGCGGGAACTGTCCGCTTTTGAAGAATCATTCATTAAATGCAGGGCCATTCCATCCTTCAGAAATTCATAACGATAAGGAACATTTGAAGAGTCACCCGGAGCAGTGCTTTCCGGTTTCCATTTTCCAATGATCAGATCTTTGTTGATGGCGTGTGCAACCGGCTGATCTTTTTTCTTTTGGAACAGGAAGTATGCTCCCGCCCCGGCCGCTACTACGAGCAGCCCGATGAGTAGTTTGTTCATGGCTATACTTTTTAAGGGTTAAATGTATGTACAGTGTATTGATACCGAAAGCCCTTAAAAAGTAACCTGCCTAAAATGTTAAACGAAAAGTTTCTTAGTACGTCTCCGAACTCCTAACTCCTAACTCCGAACTCCTAACTCCTATCTCCGGACTCTCCAGCCAATTCCAACACCACCCTCCACTCCTCCTCCGTTACAGGCTGTACCGATAAGCGGCTGATCCTGACCAGGGCCATTTGAGAAAGGCGCTTATCTTGTTTAATGGAATCGAGAGATACCGGTTTTTTTAATTTCCTGACCGCCTGTATATCCACAGCCACCCAGCGATCATCATCCGTGGTAGGATCCGGGTAGGCTTCTTTCACCACGCGGGCGATACCCACGATATGGGTGCCTTCATTGCTGTGATATAAGAACACTTCATCTCCTTTCTTCATACCACGGAGATGCAGCCGGGCGGCGTAATTGCGGATACCGCTCCAGCAGGTTTGTTTCTCTTTGACCAGCTGGTCAAAACTGTAAACGGACGGTTCGGATTTTGCTAACCAGTAAGCCATCTGCGAATTTGTTTAATTGTTTGCGGAAGACGCACCCTCAAAATACCACAGCCGCCGCTAAAAATAATTTCTTTTTTGAAATCCGGAACAAACGGTACATCGTATTTGTTCCTGTTGTCAAATACAATCAATCATAACACAAAAACCAATCGTATGCAATCATTGAAATCGGCCTGTCTTCTCCTTGTAACCTCCTTACTGTTTACTGTTTCCTTTGCCCAGATGGATAAAGAGAAAACAGTGGTGGTTGGAGGAGCCGCCATGTATCCCTCGAAAAACATTGTGGAAAACGCTGTTAACTCGGCGGATCATACTACCCTGGTGGCCGCCGTAAAGGCCGCGGGACTGGTGGAAACGCTGCAAAGCAAGGGACCATTCACTGTTTTTGCTCCCACCAATACCGCATTTAACATGCTGCCTAAGGGTACAGTTGAGTCGCTGGTACAGCCGGAAAACAAGGCCACACTCACCGGTATCCTTACCTACCATGTGGTGGCCGGCAGTTTGGGCACCAAAGAACTGAATCAATGGATCAAAAAAGGAAATGGAACTGCAGAACTAACCACGGTAGCGGGTGGTAAACTGTGGGTGATGAAAAAAGAAGGCAATTACCTGCTAAAAGATGAAAAGGGCGGGCTGGCAACCGTTACTATCGGGGATGTTTTCCAGAGCAACGGGGTGATCCATGTCATCGATCGTGTGCTGATGCCGAAATGATCTAAGGGAC
>CAZEZE010000167.1:0-6237 GCA_964516445.1 uncultured Chitinophaga sp.
GGTTTGTTTTCTTTTTAATATTCCAAGCTGCCGGGCTACCCTTGCCACGTGCAGGTCGATGGGACAGATCAGTTGCGCGGAGGAAATATTCTTCCAGATACCGAAATCGACGCCATTATCATCCTTCCTCACCATCCAGCGGAGGAACATGTTCAGCCGTTTGCAGGTAGATCCTTTTTCAGGGCTGGCAATATGCTTACGGGTTCTTGCCGGAACATCTTCCAGGGAAAAGAAATAATGATGAAAACCGCTCAGCATTACTTCAATAGTGGAACCGTGACGGGTGAAAGCGGTTTCAAGACTGTTATGATGGCTGTAGTGGAATTTGAAGAAATCAATAAAATAAAGAAGATCCGTTGCGTTAAACGTCCGGTGTTTAAATCCTGTCAATCTTTTTAATCCCCCCCCATCATGGTTCAGACAGAATTCAAGCGGCGAATGATCCATCAATCCCATCAGTTCATTACTCTTGGCAATAATGGTTGCCCGGTTACCCCATGCAAATATGGCCGCGAAAAACCCGGCGATCTCGATATCCTGTTTTTTAGAAAATAGATGGGGGACCGAAACGGGATCGTCCTTAATAAAAGCGGGCTGGTTGTAATAATCAGTTTTCGCGTTTAAAAACCCGGCGAGCTCCATAGCGGTTATTTTACCCGGCATTCCTGATCCTTTCACCTTTTACCGGTGAGTATTCGGTTTTAAGTACCCCGTTCACCAGTATCTTTTCAAAAAAACATTTAAAACCGGATGCACCTTCCATTTTTTCCTGGTTCTGAATATGAAAATGCAGGTGTGCCTCCGAAGAATTGCCGGAATTCCCACATAACCCGAGCAATTGTCCTTTTTTGATCTTATCCCCGGGCTTCACTTTGATGCTGTTCATCTTTAAGTGTGCGAGCAGGATATATTCGTCCGCCGTTTTCAGCACAACGGTATTGCCGGTAAGTTGCGTTGGATTCATTTCACCCGGTATATTGTCTTTCACTCCGTCGATCACCGCGGCTACCTCCGCATCACAGGGGGCGTAAAGCGGCTGGCCGAAGGCATAATAATCTTCGTTGTCATTTCCATTGGTTCGGTAAGTTTTATTACTTGAATCCATGATCACCCAATCAAAAGCATGGCGCTGTGATTTTGAGGAAACATGATAGTTCTGCTCCTTTGTATCGCCGCCCCAGAAAACAAACCACTCATCTTTAAACGGGAGCGATAAAATGGATTTGTTGCGTACAAAAGCGCCTGTATCAGCCGGGCCATCATAAGCAGTAAACAGAAGTCCGTCGATCTTGCCATATTGGTTCTGCGAGATGTCCATCCAGAAAACAGCATTTGTAAACTCCGCCCGGTGACGGACAAAGGTTTTGTTGCGGTTAACAAACGGATATTTCTCCAGCCTGCCGGCATCCTGCTGCAACTGTGAAAAAAAATCGCGGGTCTCGTTCAGTGGCAGGGACGCTTTCATTTTCTGCGAGAAAAGGTAAAATATACTGTCATATTTTTTCTCATTGTAATAGGCGGCAAACCGGTCCGGTAAGGATACGGTTTCCGCATTTTTCCCGGCAGATCCGCAGGCGATCAAAAGAAATACGCAGGCTGATGAATACAGGCGGCTGATCATGATGAAACAGGTGACCTATTACCAGGCCACCTGTCATAAAATTAAGGAAAGAAAGCGGGTGTTAACGGGGCAGAACAGCCCCGCTGCCGGTGATCTGGGTACTGATCACGGGTGTACCGCCGTAATAAACATTGCCGCTGCCGTCAATCCTGACGTTCAGCTCCTGAATGGCCGTAATCTCCGTATTACCGCTGCCACTGGTGTTTACATCCGCTTTATTTGACAACATCCCGATCGCATAGATACTGCCGCTGCCAGCGATCACAGAATTAAAGTGTTGGGTGCTGCCGCTGCTGAAATGAATGTTGCCGGAGCCGTCGATCCGGGCGTTGAAATCAATATTTCCGTTAAAGGCCCCCGATGTGCTGATGGTCCCGGAGCCTGCGAGGCTGAGTCCGGTCAAGGCAGGCATGGTGATATAAACATCTGTATTGTCATTTTTAACATTCACATCCTGCTTGAAACCCAGTTGAAGGGTATTGTTCACCAATTTGGTCTCAAAATAGGGGAGCAGGTTGCTGTACCCCTTTACCTCCACTTTAAAAACGGCGCCCTGTGTGATGTAAACATTCGTGCTGCCGGCAACGGATACCGCCGTAAATCCCGCTACATTCCTGGTTTCAGTGGTTATCGGACCACCGCCCCGGATCCTTTCCTTGGTACAGGAGCTAATTGCCAAAATGGCTGTCATTGCGAGTAAAACTGAAATCCTTTTCATACTTCTGGTTTAATTGTTTTGTATATTATTTTCATGGCTAAAAGGCAAAAATAACCCCGGAAAAAAGGGGTTTTGGGCGAAGTACGCCAAATGGCTTCTGAAGGAATATATAATTTGGATGAATCAGCGAAAAAAAGGGATGAAACCGCCGGCAGGTTAATCCATATTTATTTATGCAGCCAATCCTTAAAGGCCGTTGCCCGTTTCTGGCTGATGATAACCTCATTTTCATGGTCCGGTACGAGGTGAACTGCCAGTTTTCCGTTCTCTTCGTTAGTGAAATAATGGCAGGCTTTAAGATTAATGATGAACTGGCGGTTAGCCCGGAAAAAGAGTGATGCTTCTAAGAGTTTTACCAGCTCATCGAGTGAATGATTGAGGAGGTAGGTTTCCGACTGAAAGGTTTTCAGCGTGGTATAGTTGCCATGCTTATAAAAGCAGGCGATGGATTCCACCGGGATAGGTATGTTTTTGTTGCCTGAAACAGCCACCAGGATTTTAATTTTCCCGCTGCTGCCCGTATCGGAATAATCGCTGTCCTCTTCCGTTGTTTCCGTTTCTGGATTCTCGGGGAGGGTGGGCAGGATATCGGCGCCGGTCTTTACATTTTGTACCGTGAATAACTGTTCTTTCAGCGAGAGCAGTTCCTCTTTTTGCTTTTTATTCTCCCGGTAATAATAATAACCGGCATAGACCCCGTTCCAGAAAATGATGAACAATACGGAGATCGGGAATTCCGTATGAAAAAACTGAACCTCTTCTTTTGAAAGTCCCAGCAACACGATCAGGTAGGTGTACATGAATGCCAGCACAAATATGGCAGGCAGTACCACGGCTGCAATCAGCTGGTAAAGCAGGCGGGTGGTGAAATAATGGCTCCAGGGATACTGCCGGTCAAGATAGGCCGTGACGATATTGATGGAGGAAGTGACAATGAAGGTCAAAGAAAAACCAGCCGTTACATCCGCGATGAAATATTTTCCCCGGATGATTGCCATCAGCGAATCGCTTCCGAGAAAGACGAAAAAGAAAGCCAGCAGCACCGAAACGCCGAGCCGCAGCCAGAAATCACGATATGGAACAAATGCGTTTTCCACCCGGCAATAAAAATAAAGATCCCATTTTGGTATAAAAAGGGATCCCGTATGAAATGATCAAAAGGGTCAGCCAATTGCTTTTTCGAGGTCTTTTATAAGATCTTCCGCATCCTCAATGCCTACACTTAATCGTATGAGTGAATCAGAAAGACCATTTTTTATCCTTTCTTCCCGGGGAATAGAGGCATGGGTCATGCTGGCCGGGTGGTTGATCAGCGATTCCACGCCGCCCAGGCTTTCCGCCAGTGAAAACAGGTGGGTGGATGACAGGACCCTTCGCGCTTCCTCCACACTGTCATTTTTCAGTTCAAAGGAGATCATACCGCCAAAATCACGCATTTGTTTTTTGGCCACGGCATGACCCGGATGATCCGCGAAACCGGGCCAGAATACTTTAGCAACTTTAGGATGGTTGCGGAGCCATTCGGCCACGATCCTTCCGTTCTCACAATGGGCCTTCATTCTTACGCCAAGTGTCTTGATCCCGCGAAGCACCAGGAAACAGTCCATCGGCCCCGGAACGGCGCCGCAGCTTTTTTGCAGGAAATATAATTTTTCCCTGAGTTCGGGATCGTTCATTACCAGCGCACCCTGTATTACATCGCTGTGCCCGCCGAGATATTTGGTGGAGGAATGCATAACGATATCCGCTCCGTGGTCAAGTGGATTCTGAAGATAGGGTGATGCAAACGTGTTATCAACGCCTACCAGGATATTTTTTCCCTTTACCATGGCTGTTATAGCGGCGATATCACTGATATTCATAAGCGGGTTGGTGGGGGTTTCCAGCCAGATCAGTTTCGTCTTACTGTTGATGTATTGTTGGATGTTATCCGTACGGGTCAGGTCAATGTAGTGAAACTTCACCCCGAATTTTTCAAATACCTTGGTGAATAGACGGTATGTACCACCGTACATATCGTTACCGCAGATCACTTCATCACCCGGCGAGAGCAATTTGATCACGGCATCGGTTGCGGCCACACCGCTGCTGAAGGCCAGCCCAAACTTCCCGTTCTCAATGACGGCAAGTGCTTCTTCCAGTGCTTTTCGGGTGGGATTCTGGCTGCGGGCGTATTCAAATCCCTTGTTCACGCCCGGGGCTTCCTGAACATAGGTTGAGGTCTGGTAGATCGGTGTCATAATGGCCCCCGTAGAAGGATCGGGTGTTGCGCCTGCATGAATGAGTTTGGTAGCTAGTTTCATATTGTCAACGTTAGGTTTGCAAAGATGCTGAAATAAGATCACCGGAATAGTGCGGCGGCGGAAAAATAACGCCAGTCATAATTATCCGCTTCATGAGCCCCTCGCGGAATGATGGATTTATCCAGGACTTCCGGTTTAAGGATCTTTTCATCCACTAGTTTCTTTTTGGACGCCCGTATCGCCTCCCGCAGCCCCTTTTGCTGCATCCATGACTTTTGAGGCGGTTCAAAACCCACTTTATCCCGCCTCCAAACAATAGATGCGGGTAAACGTTCTTTCATGGACTCCCGGAGCAGCCATTTGGTCCAACCGTTACGGATCTTGAATTGGGGGGGTAATGAAAAAATGAACTCCGCGAGTTGATGCGATAGAAAAGGAAGACGAGCCTCCCTTCCATGTGCCATCGCATTCCTGTCGGCAAAACGCAACAGCTCTTCAAGGCCGTTCACAAAACAGTTGAAATGCAATACGCCGTTGAGTGAAAAATGATCGGGAGGAGTATAATAGGCCTCTTTGCTCTGGTGTTTTACAAAATCCCTGTCCAGGTCCTCGTGCCGGATCGCTTTCAGCAGGTACTGTCTTTCCATTACGATGCTGGCAAAGGAGGGAAACCAGGCGGCGATTTTATTCTTATAGGTAAAAGGTTCGCCAATCCCTTTTTCCCTTGCCGCGGGTATCTCCCCGCTTTTGCGGAGTTTATGCCGGCGAAAAAGTTCCTGCCAGTACCATTTATAATACTTGTGATAACCCGCCAGTATCTCATCGGAGCCCTGCCCGTCCAGCAAAACCTTTATATTATGCTGTCCTGCCAGTTCATATACTTTGTACTGGGCATAGATACTGGCCGATCCAAATGGTTCTTCCTGGTGATAACAGAGTTTTTCCCAGTCGGCCAGTAAGTCCTCGCCGGATACAGTCACCACCTTTTGTTCAAAATGAAAAGCATCGGTAATTTGCCTGGCATAGGGCAGTTCGTCTTTTTCATAACCCGGAAAAGAAGCCGTAAAACAAGTAAAAGATGCTGGTTGAGGTTTCAGTTGGGCCGCGATGGCGATCACGGAGGAGCTATCGAGCCCGCCACTAAGTGAAGTACCAACAGGTACATCACTTCGCAGCCTTCTTTGTACGGATTCCCTGAAAAGGCGGCTGAATTCCCCGATCGCTTCATTGCCCGTGATCTTGTTATCCTGCTTTTCCGGGTCAATGTTCCAGTATGTATGTATGGAATAAGTAAAATAAACAAATGAGAATTTCAGAAAACAAGCCGGGGGTAGCTTCAATACCTGTTCATAAAATGTTTCTTCTGGCCGGTCTGGGTTCCCGGTATAACCGATCGTAAGAAAATTGAAAAGCATTTTTTGGTTGGGAGATTTGCGGATCCCTGCCGACCAGATCGCTTTTATCTCCGAAGCGAAGAGGAAACGATTATTGTCATAAAAATAAAAGAAAGGTTTTTCGCCGAACCGGTCGCGGGCGGCAAACAATTCTTTCTTTTTTTCATCCCAGATGGCAAAGGCAAACATACCGTCAAAACGCTGCAGGCATTCATCACCCCAGCAGTCGTAGGCTGCTGCTATCACTTCCGTATCGGTACC
>CAZEZE010000168.1:0-6228 GCA_964516445.1 uncultured Chitinophaga sp.
GTGCCCGATGTAGTGGTGATCGGAATGGTGGATTCCTATTTTGATCAGAATAAGGAGGCCAGAGGTTTCCTCTTCGACGGGTTCCCCCGTACCGTGGCCCAGGCAAAGGCGCTCGATAAACTATTGGAGCTTAAAAAAACCGGTATTGCTTCCGTGCTGGCCCTTGATGTGGATGAGGAAGAACTGGTGAAAAGGCTGCTCCATCGCGGCAAGACCTCCGGCCGCAGCGATGATACCGATGAATCCGTGATCCGGAAACGGTTCAGTGTTTATGTAAATGAGACCTCCCCGGTTGCCGATCATTACAGGAAGGCAAGGAAGTTCCAGTCTGTAAAAGGAACCGGTACGGTGGACGAGATATTTGACCGGCTTTGCGAGGTCATCAATAAAAAAATGCCCAAAGTGCAGGAGTAATAACGGGTTCCCGAATCATTCCGGCCATTAATAATCTTTCCCGTTCATGACTATTGAGAAGGAAAATTTCCTGCGGACCAAACTGGTTCCCCTCCTGCAAAGGATCGATCCCGCCACCCCGCCGAGGTGGGGCAAAATGAGCCTGCAACAGATGATCGAGCATTATGGCGGAGACGCGGTCCGAAATGCCAGCGGCCGGCTGAAATTTGATACGGTCATGACACCCCCGGATAAACTGCAGTCCATACGGGAGTTCATGCTGGGAGATAAACCATTCCGGGAGAATACCAAAAATCCACTCATGAATGAGGAGCCGGCGCCCACGCGGTATAAAACGATACAGGCGGCTATTGGCGCTTTACAGCAGGAGCTGATCTATTTCTTTGAGGCTTTTGAAAAAGATCCGCAATTCATCACCCGCAACCCCTTTTTCGGCGACCTGAACTTTGAACAGAATGTACAATTGCTGTACAAACATGCCCTCCATCACCTGAAACAATTCGGGGTGGAACCGCTTTCCGCCTAAAGTTTTGCTTTGAGCAGGGAGTCGGCCCTGCCCAGGCTGTTCAGGATGGCTTCCTTCACTTTCCCCACTTTCATTTTTTCATCCAGCAGGTATTGTACTCTTTTCTCCATATCATCCTGCGCTGAATCCATATTGAATTCCTGCATCCATTTGTCCATCGCGAAAATGGCATAGCTGAGATCAGCGGCCGCGCTGTCGAGCTGGGCCCTATAGGGCGCCAGCGCTTCCTTCGCTTTTGCGGGTAATTTGGAAATAGAATCAAGGCTGGCCCTTACTTTTTTCTCCATGGCCTGCAGCTTGCCGTATTTGGCCATTCCCACATCGTGCCCGTCCATCACATCGGCCATCAGGCTGTCGGCCTGTGTTTTGGGTTCATTCTTACCATGACCATTGTGGTCCTCTTTTTTTTCGTTGTTGCAGGCCATAAAAGAAAGAACGGCCATTACGGCAATAAGGAGTTTCAACTTTGACATTTTTCAGTTTTTAGACTAATGTTGACATTTTTCCGCTATTTCATGAAAGACATCATGCAGCGCAGTCAACTGCTCTTTCAGGTCGGCATCCGATGCGGATTTCTGTACAAGATTATTTACTTTTTTAGCTCCTTTCACGAGTTTCACCAGAATTTTTTGCACGGCTTCCTGGTTATAGCCTGAGGGAGCAATGGAGTTCTTCCAGGCAATGGCCTTTTCGACCATTTCGCCGCTCCGGGTCCGGATCGGTTCAAATTTACCTTCTTCCGCCGGGTGGAAAGTGGTGCTCATTACAGCATGGAAGGTTTCCATTTCTTTCCATTTGGCCTTTTCCTGGGCTACGGACGGGATGGCAAAAGCAAGAGCGGAGAAAAGCATAAGAAACAAGACGATTTTTTTCATATTCATAATTTAAGCCGCAAATCTATCCCTGGCCTTTCGCTCCGGCAATGATAAAAATCAATTGGAAACAGTCTTTTATTTTCGGGTAATTTCGTAATAAAACAGGATTGACTGCATGAATAAACTCGAAAACTATGTCAGCGGCCGTTGGGTAAAAGGCGAAGGGGATGGGCAAGTCCTGTTCAATGCGGTGACCGGTGAGCCGGTTGCAGCAGCCTCCACAAAGGGCCTTGACTTTAAAGCCATCCTGGAATACGGGAGGAATACCGGTAATCCCGCCCTGCGGAAAATGACCTTTCACCAGCGGGGAAATATGCTGAAAGCGCTGGCCCTGCATTTAAGGAAACACCTTGAAAATTTCTACGCGATCAGTTACCATACCGGCGCCACCCGTGCCGATAGCTGGGTGGATATTGAAGGCGGTATCGGGAATCTCTTTGCCAACGCATCGCTTCGGCGAAAATTCCCGGATGATGTGATCTGTATCGACGGGGAGAGCCATTACCTGGGAAAGAACAATACGTTCATGGGTACGCATATCCTTGTTCCAAAGGAAGGAGTGGCCGTACATATCAATGCCTTTAATTTCCCTGTCTGGGGAATGCTGGAAAAGATCGCGGTGAACCTGCTGGCAGGTATGCCGGCCGTTGTAAAACCTGCCACCGTAACCTCCTTTCTCACGGAGGCGGTCGTAAAAGAAATAATCGCGTCCGGTATCCTGCCTGAAGGGGCATTGCAACTGATCTGCGGGAGCGCCGGTGATATCCTGGATCATGTAACATCGCAGGATGTGGTGACCTTCACGGGCAGCGCTTCCACAGGACATATGCTGAAGAAAACGCCTGCCATTCTCGCCAACAATGTCCCTTTTACCATGGAAGCCGACAGCCTGAACTGTATCGTGCTGGGGGAAAATGTATCACCGGGCAAACCGGAGTGGGACTTATTCATTAAGGAGATCAGGAAAGAGATGACCCTGAAGGCGGGACAACGCTGCACAGGTATCCGCCGCATTTTTGTTCCGGCTGGTAAGATGGAAGATATATGGAAGGCGATCGGGGTTTCTTTATCACAAACGGTGATCGGCAACCCATTGAATGAAAAAGTGCGGATGGGTTCACTGGCAGGAGAAACGCAGCGGAATGAAGTAAAAACGCAGGTGCAGAAACTACTGGCCTCCTCGCAGATCGTATACGGGTCACTCGACAGCGTGGAAGTGGTGGACGCGGATGCACAAAAAGGATCGTTCATGTCACCCATATTACTGATGAATGAAACACCTCATCAATCTGCAGAGCCGCATAACATTGAAGCATTTGGTCCCGTGAGCACCATCATGCCCTACCAAAATATGGAGGATGCCATTGCACTGGGCAAACTCGGAAAGGGGAGCCTTGTTACCACGATCGTTACAGATGACCAGTCAGAGGCCCGGGCCTATGTGATCGGCGCATCCACACATCACGGGCGGATACTGGTATTGAACAATGAGTGCGCAAAAGAAAATACAGGCCATGGCTCTCCTTTACCAATGCTGGTGCATGGCGGACCCGGTCGTGCCGGTGGAGGGGAGGAGATGGGCGGGATCAGGGGAGTGAAACATTACCTCCAACGAACAGCCCTGCAGGGATCTCCCACGATGATCACGGCCATTACAGGGGTTTACCAGGTCTATGCCAAAGGGAAAAATCCGGGTAAACATCCTTTCCAAAAATATTTCGAAGAATTGCAGATCGGCGACCAGATCGTCACGGAGAAAAGAACGATCACGGCTGATGACATTGACCGGTTCGCCGACCTGAGCGGGGATCATTTTTATGCGCATATCAAAACCACGGATTTTACCGGGACCATGTTTGAACAACAAGTGGCACATGGTTACCTGATGATGAGTGTAGCCGCGGGCTTATTCGTGGATAGTTATGAAAAGAACCCCGTGCTGCTGAATTACGGGATCGACGAGCTTCGTTTCACCAAACCGGTTTATCCCGGCACGGAGGTCTTTATCCGGTTCACCTGCAAGGAGAAATTACCGAGTGACAAGCGGGTGGTGGAAAAACCGGAGGACCCGATGGCTATCGGGAATAAACGCGGCGATGATATTGACAAGGGCATCGTGAAATGGCTGGTGGAAATGCTGGATACTTCGGAAGAACCCCTGATCGGGCTGGCGACGATACTGACAATGGTGGCAAAGAAAAAACAATCCTAAAACGATTACCATGACAGAGGCCTATGTAAAAAGTGAATGGCACAAAGGTGTTCAAGCGATCGAATTCTTTCACCCGCAAAGCAATTCCCTGCCGGGAAAAATTTTGCATGAACTGGCCAATTCCATCAAACATGCCGGCGAGGACCCGGATACGATTGTGATCGTGCTCCGTTCTGCAGGAGAAAAAACTTTTTGTGCCGGCGCTTCCTTTGATGAACTGATCGCTATCTCCAATGAGGCGGAAGGGTTGCAGTTCTTCAGCGGCTTCGCCCAGGTCATCAATGCCATGCGTACCTGCCCCAAAATGATCATTGGTCGCATCCAGGGCCGTTGCGTGGGCGGAGGGGTTGGTTTGGCGGCGGCAACGGATTACGCCATAGCCACAGAGGCCGCGGAGGTAAAACTGAGTGAACTGGCCGTGGGTATCGGGCCCTTTGTGGTAGGTCCCGCGGTGGAAAGAAAAATGGGAGTATCCGCTTTTTCGCAACTGGCCATTGATGCCGGTATGTGGCGTACGGCTGAATGGGCCAGGAAGAACGGTTTGTTTGCAGAAGTACATGCGACCACCGGCGATATGGATGAATCGGTGAGCCGCCTTGCCGCTGTACTTTCGCATTCAAGTCCCCAGGCCATGACTGAACTGAAAAAAATATGCTGGAAAGGAACAGAGCACTGGGATAAACTCCTGCCGGAAAGAGCGGCCATCAGCGGCAGGCTGGTGCTGAGCGAGTTTACAAAAAATGCAATAGCAAAATTCAAGACCCGCTGATCCCTTCTAATCTCCTGTCTGTAATAGTGCTTCGATCGCAGTTATCTTTTTATTGACCAGTATGAAAGTGAGTTGCCGGTCCCATTTTTCATCGCTCACATTGATATAATAATTTGTTTTGCTAAAACCCCAGGTAGTATCATTCAGCATAATGTTCTCAGGCCCCATGTTGATAGGATTGTCTGCATAGGCAGCAAGAACAGCATCCCGGTCATCTCCAACACCCAGGCCGGTAAGGGTCTTGCAAAGCGGGCTGCTGGTACGAAGCCCGAAAAGTTCCATTTCGTCGGCATGTTCTTCAATATATGATTTTTGAAAATAAAGGGTGATCTCCATTTTGTTATACGTTACGGTGGCGGTGTCTGACCAAACCTCACCGGTATCCTTAGCATGCTTCATGACCAACGGTTGCTTCAGCAGTTTCTCTATGTCGGCCTGTAACATGCCGATCCTGATCCCGCCAATGCCATCTTTCGTGATCGTGTATTCTGAACCGGCAGGTTTCTTGTCTGTTGGCGATGTGGGTTTTTGTTTGTCCTTGTTTTTACAGGCTGCAAAGAGCAATACTGCTGCAAGCACGAGAAAAGAATTTTTCATATAGCCGTTGTTGGTTTAGGTTATCCTGATGAAGGTATTAAAATATTCCATTGAATACGGGATACGGATTTCACCGGAGGTAGAACGGGTTTTACTCCTGATCATCATAAAAAGCTCCCACTTCAATGGCGTACACCTTGTTGTCTTTCAGGTAAAAAACGATCTCTTTTCCTTCCCGGTCCTCTCTGACTCTTATTGTATAATGGGTTTTGCTCCGGGTAGTGTAGGTGGTATCTGCATAATCGGGCCCCATGAACAATACATAGTTGTCAAAAAAAGCATCGATGATCTGCTGTTTACCGGAGCCGATCCCGATCCCCTCTTTTGTTTTCCACATGCGGTTACTGGTTTCCATCCCGGTGATGCGTAAATAATAACTGTCAATTGTCATTGTCTGGGTCCTTACAAATGATAATTTAATTTCAGCGTCTTTGTATTGAATCCGGGCGGAATCCATCCACGAACCACTAATGGTATCGGTTAGGTTGGTAAGTGGCAGTTTCCTGTTCAGTAGTTTTTCCAGTTCCTCCTGCGACATTCCTGTTTTAACGGGCCCGATCCCATCCAGGGTGACGAGATAATCTGTATTTTCATTTTTAGGCTCCGCCGGCTTGTTATTGCAGGCAAGGAGAATAAACAGGAAGGGGGTTAGAAATTTTCTCATAGCATCAGTAGTTAATGGTTATTGTAAGTTAAACAATAATATTCATGCCTTCGCCGCATCTTGTTTTTAGTGAGGCCAGTTTTTTACCGTTATGTGATAAGCTGGCAAAAAAGGATGCTGACCTTGCCGGTATCATTAAAGAATTTGGCTATCCGCCCATGTGGACAAGAC
>CAZEZE010000169.1:0-6226 GCA_964516445.1 uncultured Chitinophaga sp.
GCCTTGAAAAAGTAAAGAAAGGATTTGAAAACCTGGAAAAACATATTGAGAACTGTAAAAAATTCGGGTTGACACCGGTGGTTGCTATCAATCATTTTCAAACGGACTCCGCGGAAGAAATCGAATTTGTGAAGAAAGAGTGTGCCAAACACGGAGTGCAGGCTATTATCAGCGACTGCTGGGCAAGAGGCGGAGATGGCATGGTAGAGATTGCTCAGGCTGTGGTGGACATCATTGAAAGCGGTATCAATCATTTTAAGCCTTTGTACGACTGGAGCCTGCCGGTGGAAGAGAAAATTAAATGTATCGCCACGGAAATTTATGGGGCGGACGATGTGGAATATTCGCCCAAGGCAAGGGAGGGTTTGAAGATGATCAAGGAGCTGGGTTTCGATGGACTCCCCGTCTGCATGGCAAAGACACAAAAATCTTTTTCCGATAATGAGAATAAAATCGGAAGGCCCCGCAACTTCATCGTCACGGTTCGTGAGTTCGAATTCGCGGCGGGTGCCGGTTTTGTGATCCCCATTTTAGGAGATATGATGCGTATGCCGGGGTTGCCGGCTATTCCTGCTTCGGAGGGGATGGATATTGATAATAACGGGAAGATTACAGGGTTGTCATAAATACTTTTGAACCACATAGAAACATAGGCATATAGGTTAACACATAGAACCAATCTATGTGAATCCCTAATCAGCGATATGTGTCTATGTGGTTCATTCACTTATTCCTCTGCATTTAATTTCCTTTTAGGCCGGATATTGAGTAAATTTGATAGATGCGGCCCTCTTCAGTAGCAGCGGTTCATATCCTGAAAATTACTTCCCCGGGAAGCGATAAAAATGCCTTTGCATCGAGCCCGGCTGAAGACCTGCTGGCCGTGGAAACACCTTTGGAAATCAGGATAGTATATGGCCCCGAAAAGGAAAGAAAGCAAAAGAATATCTCCGTTACGATGTGCACCCCGGGTCACGATGCGGAGCTGGCCACCGGATTTCTGTTTACAGAGGGTATCATCAACCACCGGGAGGATATAATGAAGTGCGCTGCACCGAACGAATCCGGCATTTCCGGCGGGAATATTGTCATCGCGGAACTGAAACCGGGTATTTCATTCGATATCCAAAAAATTGAAAGGCATTTTTATACTTCCTCCAGTTGCGGTGTTTGCGGAAAATCTTCTATCGATGCGGTGAAAAATGTTTTTACCGGGGAGAGGAAAACAGACCAGCTCATTGTTGCCGCTGCTGTGCTGAACCAGCTCCCGGGTACATTGCGAAAGCAGCAGAAGGTATTTGAACATACCGGCGGGCTGCATGCTTCTGCCCTTTTTGATATGAGCGGTGAATTATTAATTACCCGGGAAGATGTTGGACGTCATAATGCGTTGGATAAACTGGTGGGTGCTGCATTGATTGCAGGAGATGTTCCGTTGGATCATCATATTTTACTCTTAAGCGGGCGCGCCAGTTTTGAGCTGATACAAAAGGCAGCGATGGCGGGTATAAAAATTGTTTGTGCCGTGGGCGCGCCATCCAGCCTGGCAGTGGAGCTGGCGAAGGACTGTGGTATGACCCTTGTGGGGTTTTTGAGGGATGGGCGATTTAATATATACTCGGGGGAACAACGAATTAAAAATTAATGTAAATTAATATTTCCCGCAAAGACGCAAAGGACACTAAGTATTAGTAAGTCAATTTCCCGGCTCTTTGCACTCATTGTGGCTTTGTGGGAAAAAATTTTATGAAAATCAGGATCAAAGGAAATTCCATTCGCTACCGGCTTACCAAAACGGAGATCAGCAATTTTGGTAATGACGGTTTTATTGAAGAAAAGACCGTGTTCCCGGATGGCAGTTCGTTCAGTTACCGCCTGGAAAGAGCAACGGGTATTGATAACCTGGCGGCTTCCTATTCCGGTAACAGGATCTGTATTTTTGTACCCGGGGGTATCGCCTCCGAGTGGACAACCACCGATGTGGTAGGATTTGATCACAGGATGAAAATGGGCGAAGAAAAAGAGTTGTACCTGCTGATCGAAAAGGATTTTGTTTGTCTTGATCATACGTTTGAAGACCAGAGCGACAATTATCCAAACCCGAAT
Source organism: uncultured Chitinophaga sp. (assembly GCA_964516445.1). Classification (GTDB taxonomy): domain Bacteria; phylum Bacteroidota; class Bacteroidia; order Chitinophagales; family Chitinophagaceae; genus JJ008. The sequence continues at coordinate 2,107 of CAZEZE010000169.1, forward strand.
AAAACCTGCTGAACAACATAACGTTTGCCATGTCAAAAAACCTCAGCGAACTTGCCGGCAGAAAAGGAGTCAATCAAACACTGTTTGAGGAACTCGGTATAGCTGCCCGGCAAACAGGTACGGCTTCCGTGGATAAAATGGAAGAACTGGCTGAAGACTTTATCATGGGCAAAGCCAATGTGTACGGCGCCGCAACCTTTTACGATTTCCTGAAGCCGGAAAACAAAGGAAAAAAGGTTTATATCTGCAATGGCAGTTCCTGCATGACAGCCGGCACGCAACCAGCCTTGAAAGAAAAACTGCTTCAGCATTTTGACGAATCCGAGATCGGGGAAATGTGCTGCCTGGGGCGCTGCCACGAAAACAACTCCTTTCATATCAACGGCAAAAATTACTCGGGAAAGGCGGTGGATGAAATAACCTCTATTAAAAAGAACAATGCGGTTGTTGAGGACTCCTATCATGTTGCTTCCCGTGGTACCGCAGTATTGACATCCGCATTTCCCGGAGTAAAAGAATATTATTCTATACTCGCAGACGCTTTAAAAAATTCCGCCGCTGATCTGCTGTCTGAATTAAAAACATCCGGATTAAGAGGACGTGGCGGCGCGGGATTCCCTATCGCCATCAAACTGGAAGGATGCCGGACCGCCGCGGGTAAACAAAAATTCATTGTCTGCAATGCAGATGAGGGTGATCCCGGCGCCTACAGCGACCGCTTCCTGCTGGAACAACAGCCACACAGTGTATTACTGGGTATGATGATCGCCGGATATATCGCCGGGGCTGATACCGGTGTTGTATATATAAGGGGCGAATACCCGGAAGCCATCGGCATTACAAAGGCTGCCATTGATGAGTTATACCAACAAAACCTGCTGGGTGAAAATATCCTGGGATCGGGTTTTAGTTACAACTTTAAAGTGATCGGGGCGCAGGGCGCCTATATCTGCGGGGAAGAAACGGCGTTGCTGTCTTCCATCGAAGGACAAAGACCGGAAGTAAGGGTTCGTCCGCCTTATCCTGTTCACCAGGGTTTGTTCAATAAGCCGACCGTGGTGAATAATGTTGAGACACTTGCCTGCATCCCATGGATCCTTAAGAACGGCGGTGACAAATTCGCTTCCATTGGTGTAGGGAGATCCACCGGGACCAAACTGGTATCGCTGGATGGCTTTTTTAATAAACCGGGGATCTATGAGGTGGATATGGGAACTCCGCTAGCGGTTGTTGTAAATGAACTCGGGGGCGGCTTCCGTTCACCGGTCAAGGCCATGCATATCGGCGGACCGCTGGGCGGACTGGTGCCGGTTTCCAGGATCAATGACCTGGCAGTTGATTTTGAATCGTTCTCGAAAAATGGTTTCCTGCTGGGACATGCTTCGGTTGTTTGTATCCCGGAGAATTTTCCCCTTGTAAAATACCTGGAGCATTTGTTTCAGTTCACCGCGCACGAAAGCTGCGGTAAATGTTTTCCCTGCCGCATTGGTTCCACCAGGGGATACGAGATGCTGAAGAAAGCACAGGATTCGGATTATAAGATAGACAGGATATTGTTTGATGACCTGGTGGAAACACTTGAAGTGGGATCGCTTTGCGCCCTGGGCGGCGGACTTCCGCTGCCGGTGAAAAATGCATTGCAGTATTTTGAAAAAGAACTGTCGCCCTATTTTAAAAAATCCTGATCATGGGAATCGTGTACAGAAAAGAAGATAAATTTTCGCAGGATAAAAAAGGCAATATCGCTTCTTTTGCCTCGGGCAACGGAAACGCGAAGACAGGTATTGCCTATATTAATAATGAACCTTTTGAAATAATGGAAGGCGAGACCATTATTTCTTTCCTCCGGAGAAATTCCGGTAAAGATGCCGTACCAACCTTATGCGATGCGCCCAACCTGGAGCCCTTTGGTTCCTGCCGGGTCTGCAGCGTCGATGTGGCCCTGGCAGAGAACGGTCCGGCAAAAGCACAGGCTGCCTGTCACACTCCGGTTATGGCCGGCTCCTATATTTATCCCGACTCTGAAAGGATACAAAAACTCCGCAGGAACATCATTGAACTGGTACTCACGGATCATCCGCTGGATTGCCTGACCTGCGAGGTGAACAATAATTGTGAACTGCAAACCGTGGCGGCACGGGTAGGCATCCGGGATGTGCGTTATCCCGAAGGAAAAAATCACCTGGACAGAAAAAAAGATCTCAGTCACCCTTACATGACTTCCGATCTGTCAAAATGTATCAACTGTTTTCGTTGTGTTCGTGCCTGTGATGAGGTGCAGGGACAATTTGTGCTCAGTATGGCGGGCAGGGGATTTGACAGTCATATCATCAAGGGCAGCGATGTGAGCTTCAATGAAAGTGATTGTGTAAGCTGCGGCGCCTGTGCCCAGGCCTGTCCCACTTCGGCCATCAGCGATGTTTTTGAATCCAAGTCCATTGTGTTTGATAAAAAAGTGCGGACGGTTTGTACTTACTGCGGCGTGGGTTGCAACCTGGATGTTGCCGTGAATGCCGGAATCATCAAATCCATACAGGCGCCGTTCGATGCGGAAGCCAATGCGGGCCATACCTGCCTGAAAGGACGTTATGCATTTTCCTTCTATAATCATCCCGACCGCCTGCGCACCCCGCTGATCAAAAAGAACGGAGAATTTGTTGAAGCTACCTGGGAAGAGGCTTATGATTTCATTGCCGGTAAGCTCACGGAGATAAAAACAAATCACGGTCCGGATGCGATTGCCGGTATCTCTTCTGCAAGATGTACAAATGAAGAGAACTATATCATGCAGAAATTCATTCGCGCGGTGATCGGCACCAATAATATCGACAGTTGTGCAAGGGTTTGTCATTCTCCTACGGCCATAGGTATGCAACGAACATTTGGCACCGGTGCTGCCACCAATTCAGTCATTGACATGCAATACACCGACTGCATGATGGTGATCGGCGCCAACCCCACCGATGCACACCCGGTAACCGGGGCCAAGATGAAACAACAGGCGATGAAGGGAAAGACGCTGATCGTGATCGACCCGAGAAAGACAGAGCTGGTAAAATATGCACAGCATCATTTGCAATTACGCCCGGGAACAAATGTGGCCCTGCTGAATATGATGCTGTATTATATCATTAAAGAGAATTTAGAGGACAATGATTTTATTGCTGCGCGAACCGAGGGTTACGAGGAGTTCAGGCAGAATATACTGAACATGGACATTGATGAACTGGAAAAAGTAACTGGAGTGGACCGCAATGAAGTTCGGGATGCCGCCATCGCGTATGCCACGGCGCCGAATGCCATGTCTTTCCACGGACTCGGTGTAACCGAACATTCACAAGGCACGTATACTGTGATGCTGATCGCCGACCTGGCGATGATTACGGGCAATATCGGAAGAAGAGGCGTGGGTGTGAACCCGCTCCGCGGGCAGAATAATGTACAGGGCGCCGCCGATATGGGATGCCAGCCTTACCAGGGCGCGGGTTACCTGGATGTAACCAACCCGGAGATTCATAAGATGTATGAAGAATTCTATGGCGCAAAACTGCCTAACTATGCCGGTCTGAAGATCCCGCAGATGTATGACGCGGCGCTGAACAATAAATTAAAGGCTATCTGGGTGATCGGGGAGGACATGGCACAGACGGATCCGAATACGCACCACGTGGTAAAAGCATTAAACAGTCTTGAACTGTTCGTAGTACAGGAATTATTCATGACCGAAACAGCAAAGCTGGCTACGGTGATCCTTCCCGGTGCTTCTTTCCTGGAAAAGAGCGGAACATTCACCAATGGTGAAAGGAGGATCCAGCGGGTAAACCAGGTGGTGGAGCCCATTGAAGGAACGAAATCTGACGGGCAGATCATCGTGGATATCATGAACCACATGGGTTACAAGCAGGCTGATTATGATCCTGAAACCATGCTGGAAGAAATTTCGCGGGTGGTGCCCTTCTTTGCCGGGGTGAAATGGAAAGAGCTGGGGGATAACGGCAAGCAATGGCCCGTATTGAAAGACGGGACCGACACCGAGATCCTGCACACGAAACAGTTTACACGGGGAAAAGGGAAATTCCAGTTCAATAACTTCAAAGAATCGGAAGAGATCATGCAGCAT
>CAZEZE010000170.1:0-6207 GCA_964516445.1 uncultured Chitinophaga sp.
CGGTGACCTTTTGCATGCCATGCAAACGCTCTAGCCAGCTGAGCTAAACCCCCATGCAAACGAATTCCAGCACTCCCTTTTGGGGAGTGCAAATATAGCGGCTGAGCCATTGCGCTCCAAAATAAAAAGCTACCCTGTCCAGGCGATTTCTCTGGTCTTGTTTCGTATTCTCTTTGCAGAATGGCCGGAGGCTTGGGCGGTGTGGCCAATTCCAGGATCGGCGGAGCCTTGTTCGATCATTACAAAGCTTTAGAGCATATTCAAACCGGTTACACCATCATGTTCTCCTTCTGCGCCATGGCTTACCTGGTTGCCTGGGCGGTGATGAAAAGCCTGGTACCGAAATACAAACCGATCACGGATTTGTAAACAGGATTGCTTCAAATTATTTCCATAGTCTTCAAAAAATGCCGGAGTGTTCCCGCCAATTACACCAATGAATGATTTTTTAGCCACGAAAACACACGAATGAACACAAATGATGACTTTACCGGATGAGGCTTTTGTGTTTTATTGTGTGGGTTCCCTCCTTCGTCTCGCCCGAGGCGAGACTTCGGCGGGCAGGCGTGGCCCAAAAAATATAATACACTTTTCCTAAAACATAGTCTCATTCCTTCTTCCGCCCTTTTCCTACTTCTGTAAAATGTTGAAAAGCTGTTCACAATTGCCGGGGGCGCCCGCCATTGGCCGCACCTGAATATTTTACTTTTGTTCCGTCTGTACATGTCATGATCCCATTTGCCGCACAGGCGCCCATTAAATTTAAAACAATGAACATGTCCATCCGGAAATTATTTCCCGCCCTCCTCCTGCTCTTCGTTTCGTATAGTGTAATTGCGCAGCAACCCAGGAACCAGTCGACGGCCATGATACTGAAAACGGCCAATACCCTGCTGGAGGCCCAGCAATACGAAGCAGCCGAGGAATATTATAACAAGGCGTTGCTGAATGCAAAAGCCACGAAAAACAGTTACCAACAGGCGCAGGCCTATGAAGGACTGGGCAACCTGTTCAGCAAGACCAAACAACAGAACCCCGCGGTGGATTCCTACCAGAAAGCCATCAGGCTCTACAGGGCGCTCGGGTATAACGTGATCGCCGATGTGCTGGTCAGCCTGATGAAAAGTGTGATGGGTATCGGTGAACTCTATGCCGGGGTTGAGATTGGCGCCAAGGGGATCAAGCTCAGTGTGATCGAAGTGAAGCTCAGCAATGGCGAAAATGATTATGTTTTAAAAATGGATACCGCCATCAATACCGATGCCGCGGCGCTTTCGTACCAGAGCGAGAAGGAAACTTTTGACGCGATCACGATCTTCTACGACATTATTAAAAACAAATTCGATATCCCCGCCGCCAGAACTCATATTGTGATCAGCAGCGGTTTGAAGCAGGACCTTGACAAGTACAATAAGACGGAGTATTTCGCCAACATTGTGAGGCCGAAGGATCTCGATCCCAAAATAAAGATCCGGTACGTGACCGTTGACGAAGAATCGCAACTGAGTTTTAAGGGAATCGTACCCCAGATGAACCGGTTGACGGCCAACCAGCTCGATGTAGGCAGCGGCAACACCAAGGGTGGTTATATCAATGCCAGAAGGACCTTTATTCCCGTAACATTTCCTCTTGGCACCAAATCATTCCAGCGGCTGGTGGAATCACATGCTACCGGCAATCTTGACCTGGAAAACTACCGCCGTATCGCTGAAAAAGTAATAGACGACAGCCTGGGGCGGGTGATGGTATACCAGTTCCTGGATAAAAGGGATTTCAAATCCCGGGATGTGGTCTATCTCTCCGGCGGTATCGTATGGGCCATTGCCTCGCTGATGTACCCCGAGCAGATCCGGCAAAACCATGTGGAACTGACCCAGGCCGATATTTCCGCATTCCGCTCGTTGATCTATTCGGCTTATGATGACCTGGTAAAACCCGACTTGCGCAAAAAACTGAATCCTGAAGACGCGGCCGCTTCCTATGCCAATATTAAACGGGTGGTGAATACGTATGACCAGAAAGCCCTGCTTTCCGGAGCGATCTGGCTGGATGAGCTGGTACAGCAGCTGAACACCGTCAATCCCTCTAAAAAATTCATTTATCCCCGCTATGCCTATGTAGGCTGGATCAGCGGTTATATTATTGATAAGATCAGTAAGCAGTATTCGGAACTGGCGGTGAAATGACCGCCGGGGAATATGCTGAATGAATGATGCTTGCTTTTACTGGCCCGTTGAAATAAAAGCTCTCCGGTTTCGGGGAGTTTTTTTTATCCCTGTTACCTTATATGATTTAGCCCGGGCCCTGCATGCCTAAAGCAGAATATTCATTAATTTGTAATGCCCAACGCCTGCCTGCCGGTGGTTTCACTCATTATGAACGAGCCGAAAGAACTTCAACTATTCCTAAAATGAAATCGAGCCTGCTACAAGGAATCAGAATTGCTGCATTATTACTTATCGCATCAGCAAACTGTTTCTCGCAAACGGACACTTCAATTGTAAAGTTTAAAAACTCATCCTCTGTCTGGTCACCCAAAGGATATTCCCAGGCATCCATTATTGATCTGGGCAATTCTCGAATGATTCTTATATCGGGACAAATACCATTCGACAGTGCCGGAAACCTGGTTGGGAAAGAGGACATGGGGAAACAGGCAGATCAGGTATTTTCCAACATTAAAAAAATTCTTATTGAGGCAGGCGGCACTATGGACAACCTGGTAAAGATCGGTATATTCATGACCGACATTTCCCGGCTCCAGGCGTTCAGGGATGCCAGGAACAAATTTATTAATATGAATTTCCCTCCCACCAGTTCGCTGGTGCAGGTGTGCAAACTTTTCAGGGATGATGTATTACTTGAAGTTGAGGCAATGGCTGTAGTTCCCAAAAAGTAAACTCATCCCGTCATTAAATGATCATAGGGTCTGCCGATATGCCGGGTGATGGGACAATATGACTTAACACAACATGTGGCTGGTATAAGACCATCTAACAATAAACCTATTAGACATTGGAAGATTTTTACATTGGACTAATAACAACCGCTTCCGTGATCGGGATACTGGAAGTATTCAGGTTTTTAGAAAAAAGGCTGATGGGCGCTTTGACATTAGTGGGTATTGCCTTTATATATATAGGATTTAGCTGGAGTGACGTACCCTCCCTGGTCTACAGCATTCTTGGTGTGGCGGTGTTCACAGCCCTTGCTTACTTCGGTTATAAAAATAACGTTGTACTTATCGTGATAGGTTTAATACTTCACGGATGCTGGGACCTGCTGTTTCCTTTTATTAGTTCAACCGCCCCCGGGGGTTACGACATATTTTGTATAACCATAGATTTATTACTGGCAGTTTACTTCTATTTCAGGCTTAAAAAGGGAAGTACGTAATAGCTTTAATCGCCGATAATAATTAATAATTATTGATTATTGGGATCGTTAAAATTCAGGAAGAAGCCGCAACCTCCTACTCACCCCAAATATTATCTTTCCCCCCCAGCCACAATTTCACCAAATCGGTGGTCACCGATTTCGGTCTTTCCAGCGGGAACCCAAGAGCCCTGTCCCAGCAGAGACTGGCAAGCACACCCAGGGAGCGGCTCACGGCAAAGAGCACAGTGTAGAATTCAAATTCCTTCATGCCATAATGTACCAGCAGGGCGCCGCTATGGGCATCCACATTGGGCCAGGGGTTCTTGATCTTACCCATTGATTGCAGGATGGGCGGAACGGTCTCATAGATATGCCATACCGTTTGAACCAGCGGATCGTCGGGCATATGCTTTTTGCCGAATTCCATCTGCGCCGTAAACCGGGGATCGGTCTTGCGCAATACGGCGTGACCATAACCCGGTACTACTTTTCCTTCGCTCAAAGTTTTCTTTACATACTCCGCGATCTGTTCTTTGGAGGGCAGTTCTGTTTTCAATTCTTCCTGCATCTCGAATATCCACTTGATCACTTCCTGGTTGGCCAGACCGTGCAGCGGACCCGCCAAACCGTTCATACCGGAAGCATAGCTCAGGTATGGATCGGCTAGCGCGGAACCAACGAGGTGTGTGGTATGCGCCGAAACGTTACCGCCTTCATGGTCGGCGTGGATGGTCATGTATAAGCGCATCAGTTCCTTGAAACTCTCGTCTTCAAATCCCATCATATGGGCGAGGTTACCGGCCCAGTCGAGCAACCCGTTGGGTTGAATATGATCGCCGCCCTTGTACTTTCGGCGGTAGATATATGCCGCCACACGGGGCAGGCGCGCGATGAGGTCCATGGTATCATCGAACACGGCTTCCCAGTAATCTTTTTTATTCATGCCGGCCGCGTACTTCTTGGCAAACTGGCTCTCGGTCTGAAGCGCCATTACCGCCGTCACGAACTGTGTCATCGGGTGCGAATTGATGGGCAGGGCCTCGATAGAATTGAACACATGCGTGGGCACATGGCTCCTTCTCTGCCAAACAGAAGTGATATGGTGAACATCGTCTTCGGAGGGAAGTTCCCCCACCAGCATCAGGTAGAATAATCCTTCAGGTAATGGCTCGGAACCACCGGGAGCGTGGGCCAGTTTCACCCTTAGTTCGGGAATCGAATAACCCCTGAACCGGATACCATCCTGAGCGTCGAGCAGGGAGGTCTCCGTAATAAGGCCCGTGATACCGCGCATACCCTGGTACACCTGCGATAATTGCACCTCACCGATCACTTTATTTCCATGCTCTTTCAGAATGTCTTTGATCTCAGCAGCCATCTTTTCGGACCTGGCCTTGAACCTGTCTTTGATGATTCCCATAACGCCTTTTTTCTGGTTAAAATAGACTTGTAAGAGGACCTCAAAATTACGCAAAAGCCATCTGCCGGAGAAAGAAATTGTAACTAAAGTTCGGAGTTTGGAGTTAGGAGTTGGGAGTCGGTCTCATCAAATGCGGAGATTTCCTTTTGATTGCAAAGCCGGGGTTCCCAAAAGAGCAGTTACTTTTTGATTTGTTATGAATGCGGGAAATTGCGGTGCCCTTCGGTTATTTAAGGTAAAACCAGAATAATTCGAACCACTCACAATATATTGCTTACCCAATTTTAGCAGAGACTCCTAACTCCGAACTCCTAACTACTTCGGTGTTTTCCGGTACATCCAATACGCCACCCCTGCAAAAACAATATTCGGCAGCCAGGCGGCTAATAGCGGGGGGAAATTACCCTTGGTGGCGAATACGGTGGAGAACCGGTCGGATAAAATAAAAAGGGAGGCAATAACGATACCCATAGCCAGGTGCATTCCGCTCCCGCCGCGGGTCCTGCGGCTGGCTATCACGGCCCCGATCATGGTTAGAAGGAGAACCGCCGTGGGAGTGGCCGTGCGGCGGTAACGTTCCACTTTCAGGGTATTCAGTCCCTCCGTGCCGCGATCCTCTTCCCTGTTGATGAATGCAACCAGTTCCGGCGTGGTAAGTTTATCCTTCAGGTAATAATCCTTGCGCAGTTCATCGGGTTTCAGGGAAATGCCGATGCTGAGAGTGGGATGATAAGTAACCCGCTCCCCCATGCTGTCGATATTACGCTCTGTGGCATTGAGCAACTGCCATTTTTTGATGGCTGTGTCCCATTTGATCGTTTCCGCCCGCAGGTTATAGAAAACTTTATTGTCCCTTACTTTTTCCATAAAGAAAGTACGGGCCGACCGGGTGCTGGTATCAAAATCCTTCAGGCCGATAAAGGTATTGCTGTCGATACGCAGGTAGTAATTGTTATATCCAAAAGAATAATTCTTGGAGGGGTCGTTCTTGTCGATATACTTGCTCTGGAAATTGCTGCGGATGGCATTGGCCTTGGGGATCCAGTACCGGCTGCCCACCCAGAGGAGGGCCCCCAATAATAAACCCCCGATAAAATAGGGCCGGAGGAAGCGGTTATAACTTATACCGCTGGCCAGGATGGCAATGATCTCGGATCGGGTGGCCAGCCGGCTGGTGAAAAAGATAACAGCGATAAACACAAAAAGCGGGAAAAGAAGGCTCCAGATCCAGGGCACGAACCCGAGGTAATAGTTTTTAATGATCCCCATGGTGCCGAGTTTGGCCTTTACAAAATCATCGGCCTTTTCACTACTGTCGACGGCAACGGCTATTACGGTGAACAGCAACAGGCAGAAGATAAAGGTGACGAGGAGTTTTTTGAGTATGTAGAGGTCCAGCTTCCGCATTG
>CAZEZE010000171.1:0-6193 GCA_964516445.1 uncultured Chitinophaga sp.
AGATAATCGACGACTTTCCCTATAATGAGCTGGCCTGGTTCAATATGGCTGCTGCCTACCAGGGCCTGAAATTGTACGAGAAGGCGATCGATGCTTACCAGTATGCCATCGCCATCGAGGAGAAATTCGATTATGCCTACCGGAATATGGGGGATGCCTATATCCGGCTCCGCAAATACAAGGAAGCCCTTGAGGCACTGGAGAAAGTGAATGAACTGGCTAAACCGGAGGATGTGATCTTTGAGGCCATGGGGTATTGTTATGATAAACTCAGGAATCACGCGCAGGCAAGGTTTCATTACCGGAAGGCTTCGCACCTGCGGCCGGACGACAGCCGGCTTTATTACAAGATCGCTTCCACCTATTTCAGGGAAGGTCAGTGGGAAAGTTGCATGAAACAACTGGATGCAGCCCTGAAGATCCACCGTTCGCAGCCGGAATACAACCTGATGGCCGGTGAATGCAAAATGCAGTTAGGTTTATACAAAGAAGCCGTTCAATATTTTTCTTCCGTGGTCCGCAGCCGGCCCAGGAATGCGGCAGGTTGGGAAGCCCTCATACGGTGCCTGTACAACGGCGGGTTCTTTGAGGAAGGACTTGAACAGGCCGAAGCCGCTCTCAGGGCCACACAGGGAAAATCCCTCTTCCTTTTTTACAGGTCCGCGATACTGTTCGCCGCCGGAAAATCAAAAGAAGGATTGTTGCAACTGGAAGAGGCCATGGAACGGTCGCCGAAGCAACTGAAGAAATTTGTGGAACTGAACCCCGCTATCCTGCAGAACCAGACAGTAGTGGACCTGGTGGCGCGTTTCAAAAGAAACAAATCGATTTGATATAACCATCCCCGGAAGAACAGCATCAGGTATTTCCTGCCCATTCTTCCCTATTTTTGCGCACCTGCACAAAAACCGCTGCCCTCCGGAACGGGGGAGCGGTTGAAAAGCTTTATCGCTCCGGATTTTTTTATCTAAATCAAGCTGCATGAATTTCAAATTATCGCAAATACCCGACAGGAATATAAAGCCCCGCCAGTCCGGTATCACTATGGTTATGGACAAGGGGCTGAGTGTGGATGAAGCAAAAAATTTCCTGAGCGTGGCACATCCGCACGTGGATATCGTTAAACTCGGTTTCGGAACATCTTTTGTTACGCCCAACCTGCATGAGAAACTGGAAGTATACAGGTCTTTTGATATACCCGTCTATTTTGGCGGCACACTTTTCGAGGCCTTCCTGATCCGCAACCAGTTCGATGATTATATAAAAGTGTGCCGGGATTTTGGTATCACGTATATGGAGGTAAGCGACGGTTCGGTAACCATTCCGCATTCGGAAAAATGCGGGTACATAGAAAAACTGACGAAATACGGAAAAGTGCTGAGCGAAGTGGGCAGTAAGGATGCCGCCCATATCATCCCTCCGTATAAATGGATCGAACTGATGCGGGCGGAACTGGAAGCCGGTTCCAGTTATGTGATCGCAGAGGCAAGAGAGGCCGGCAATGTGGGTATCTACCGGGGTAGCGGCGAGGTGAGGGAGGGACTGGTACAGGAGATTCTCACACAGATCCCGGCGGAGAAGATCATCTGGGAAGCACCGCAAAAAGCCCAACAATTATATTTTATCGAACTGGTGGGTTGCAACGTGAACCTCGGAAATATCGCGCCTTCAGAGGTCATTCCGCTGGAGACCATGCGGATCGGCCTTCGGGGCGATACGTTTAGCTTATACCTTGATAAAAAAGAAGCCTGATGCGGCTCTTCGGACTGATCGGACAGCCTCTTACGCATTCCTTTTCTGAAAAGTATTTTACAGAGAAGTTTGCAAGGGAAGGACTGGCTGATTGCAAGTATCTACTTTTCCCGATCCGATCCATTACAGAGCTCGATAGTATTCTGCAACAAAACCCCGGTCTGGAAGGGCTTAATGTAACGATCCCCTATAAACAGCAGGTATTGTCTTACCTGGATTCATATGACGGTATACCTGACGGACTGAACGCCTGCAACTGCATTTATTTAAAGAACGGGAAACGAACGGGCTTCAACACTGATCTCATCGCATTCAAAAAAAGCCTTATCCCGCTGTTACGACCGGTTCATACCCGGGCGCTCATACTGGGGAATGGCGGTGCGGCGGCAGCTGTACGATTTGCATTAAAAGATCTCGGGATTGATTATACCATCGTTAGCAGGAAGCTTCGCAATGGAGCGGCACTTACCTATGACCAGCTAAACGAAGCCAGCATCAGGGATCACCTGCTCATCATCAATACCACCCCGCTGGGAATGTTCCCGGAAACAGGCCAATGCCCGGATATACCTTACCGGTTCCTGTCAGGAGAACATTTATTGTATGATCTTGTCTATAATCCCCCCCAAACTCTTTTTCTTCAAAAAGGAAAGGAACGGGGTGCCGCGACAAAGAATGGTGAGGAAATGCTGATCCTGCAGGCGGAGGAAAGCTGGAGGATTTGGAATAGCTGAATAGCAGTCGTCAGTCGGCAGTCGTCAGTCCGCAGTCCGCAGTCGATAAACTTTTTATTCGACTAGACAAGCATTCTTCTGGACTCATTTGGTAACGCAACAATTTTCTTCTTGTCATAATCATAACAGATCATACTTGTTTTGGCGTAAGCCACGGGCTGTTTTTTCCCTGCCGTTTCTTTTTCGAGCAGGTAAAACAATTCAAAACCGATCCTGCTGATCTCCCCGGCAGTAACAGAAGCAATGACCCTATCGCCGTAAAACAATTCACCCTTGAACTGGATGGTGACATCGGACATGATCATTCCTGTTCCGGCAAACTGCATTTCGGTATAACCCAGGTTGTGCAGGTACTGCATTCTGGCTTCGTGGATGATGGAGAGTATGGCGTCATTTCCGGCATGCCCGCCGTAATTGATATCGGTGATGCGGACCGGGATGCTGCAGGTAAATGAAAATGTTACCGGTAATTGAATGCTGGTTCTTGCCATGGCGATGAAATTTGCTGTTGATGCCTGCTTGGCGGCCGGGATAAAATTAAACAAACGGGGCTGAAAAGTTCAATTGTCCCGGAGGGAACCCACGAGATTGAGGATATCCATGAAATTTCCGGGATGGGAAGCGCCCGAACCGGCCAGTTGTTTTCTCCATTTTTTCATCTGCAACAGGCAATTCTCATCTTCTTCTTCCCCGGAGACGCAGCAAACCAGGTCGCTCAGCTTTTTGGACATTCGGATAAAATGACCTTCCGGTGTCATCAGTACAATATAACGGTTGGCCTGATCGGGTTCGGTGGAAAGCGCTTCTTCATAGCCCGAGCTGCCATGTTCACTGAGAACATTGGTAGGGATATAATTGCTGAAACTGAACTGGGAAGCAGCGGCTGTTCTTTTCCGTGAGGCTATATCCAGTTTCGCAAAAGTCGTTTTGCTTTCTTCGAGTGCGGCATCATTCCTTGCTTCCTCATCCGGGTCGACTGTATTCGCCGCCGCCACGTTTTCCGGAAGATCGTTGTCCTTTGTTGCGGGCAGGTCCTTAGTTGATGCGTCGGTCGTTTTTACTGTAATGTTTTCGGGATCTTTTGTACCGGTATCGAAAAGACGTATCGCGCCAAAAGCGAGGAAGCCAATGATGGCCGCTGCGGCGGCAAAACGTGCAAGCGGTGCAATTCGGCGTCTTTCCGGAATGGAAGTCTCACCATCCAGGGAGGCCCGTATCTTGTCCCATGCCGCAGCCGGTGGAACCGCTTCCGCGGCATATAATCTGGCGGCCATATCATCAGCCGTCATTTCCATATCGAGTTGTGTTGAAATATTGTTCCAGCAATGAGCCGGAGGGGGAACCGTCATTTCCCGGAGATGGGATGGGAATTTATAACCCGAAGCAGCGTCATCCAGTTCAGCGGCGATCTTTTGCCAGATTCCATCCGGCGGATCGCATGTTAATCCCAGTAACTTATGTTGAACCGTGCTGCTCATTATTTACTGCTTACACCTCGTTGCTTGTCGATAAAAGTTCTGACCATGTCCTGCAGGATCACTTTGGCCCTTGACAGTTGGGATTTGCTGGTCCCCTCACTGATACCCAGCATGTCGGCGATCTCCTTGTGCGTATACCCTTCCACTACATACATGTTGAATACCGTGCGGTAGCCGGGTGAGAGTTCCTGTACCAGTGCCATGATATCCTTTGCCCCGAGATCATCGAGTACCGAAGTATATTTCCCTTCGATCGTATTCTCTTCTTTTTCGGTTACCGGCATCAGGTACCGTTTCCTGCGAAAATGCTCGATGGCGGTATTCACAAATATCCGGCGCATCCAACCCTCGAAGGAGCCATCGCCCCTGAAACTGTCGATTTTTTTAAAGACCTTGATAAATCCTTCCTGTAGAATGTCCTCGGCTTCTTCCGCCTTTCCGGCATAACGTAGACAAACCGCGTACATCCTGGGGGAGTAACGGCGGTAAAGTTCTTCCTGCATCCTCCGGTCGCCGTGAAGGCATCCCCTGAGTAAGTCGAGTTCGGTGATATTTTGGTTGCGTTCGGGTGTCAAGTTCAGTGGTTTGCTGATAAGTAATTCAAAAATGCGACCAGTTTTTCGGTAGCCTTTTTCCGGTGACTAAACCGGTTCTTTTCCGTTATGTCCATTTGGGCAAAAGTCAGTTCTGAACCATCCGGTACGAACACCGGATCATATCCAAAGCCCCCGGAACCCCGTTTTTCTTTAATGATCCGGCCTTCGCATATGCCTTCAAAGAGGGTTTCCTTCCCGCCTATTAACAAGGAAATAACAGTTCTGAAACGGGCCCTCCTGTCGGCATGGTCCGCCAATTTAACCAAAAGCTTCTCAATATTGGCATCAAACGACCGGTTATCACCCGCGTATCTTGCACTTTTTACACCCGGTTCACCATTCAGGGCTTTCACTTCCAGACCGGTATCTTCACTGAAACAATCCAGTCCCGTCATTTCAAAAATAGCCCGGGATTTTGCCGAGGCATTTGCCTCCAGTGTTTCAAATGGCTCGGGTATATCCTTATCGATACCTGCTTCCTCCAGGGTGATGATCCGGAGTTTACCGGAAAGTACGGACCTGATCTCATCCGCTTTATGCCTGTTATTGGTAGCAAAGATCAGTTTCATATCAGAGATTGAATAACCGCTTCAGGCAAACCCAGAGCTTGCTTTTTTCCAGCTTATCATTTTCAAGTTGCCCGAGGGAAGGTGCATAGAGATAGGTGGTCCCCGCAAAAGGTTGTAACTGGTACTGCGGGAAGTTCACAGGCAGACCCAATGCAGCCGGTTCGATATCAAATAGGAAAACGATCCTGCTTTTAAAGAAATCCGTCAGTTGCCTTCCCGAAGTATCCGGGTTGTTGTTCACGTTGACCAGCGCCACATCTTCCATGGAAAGTTTGCACGCCGCGAGGATACCGGTAAGGAAGCCAAGTTCCGGGTCGGAAAGAAACGGGAACTCCTTGTTGCTGACCAGTACCAGGATATTTTTTGCATTGTTCCCAAGGGATCTCCAGCCTGTATTTTTTTCAACCGGTGCCGATGACTTTACGGTTCCGGGAGCACTTATTATACCGGGGGAATGTTCTGCCGGGACAGGGTCTGATTCAGTGAGTGCATCCCGGTAGAGCCCCGCGATCAGGGAAGCGGGTAATTCAATCGTATTCAGGTCCATAGGAAAGTGTTTTTTTATACAAATGGGTGTTAGTTTTTTTCGTTTCTTTGACCCGTTACTGCATCGTCAAAGGGGCTTCGCAGTACGACGTAAAAATAATCTTTATGACAGCAGCAATGGACATTTTGATCAGAAAAGCCGAAAGAAGCAAACTGCAGGACCTGAACCTTGAGAACCTGCCCTTTGGCAAGTATTTTTCTGACCATATGCTGGAAGCCGATTATGAGAACGGGGAATGGAAGAATGTAGAGATCAAACCTTACCAGCCACTCCTGCTCAATCCATCTTTAGCCGCCCTTCATTATGGCCAGGCCATATTCGAAGGTATCAAGGCCTATAAGGACAGGAACGGTGAAGCTTTTATTTTCCGGCCGCAGGATAATTACAGGCGGTTCAATATTTCTGCTGAAAGAATGCAGATGCCTTCCGTCCCGGAAGAGATATTTATGGGAGGTATGCAGCAGTTACTTAGACTTGACAAGAACTGGATCCCAATGAAAGAGGATCACTCCCTGTA
>CAZEZE010000172.1:0-6181 GCA_964516445.1 uncultured Chitinophaga sp.
TCCTGGTGGCGGGACTGATCGCCCTGATCATCACCAACCGCATCACCCGCTCCTTTGCCGTGATCAGCGACAAGATGAAGCAGGTGAACCTGGGCCGGCATAATGAGATGATCGTATGGAACCGCGATGATGAGATCGGTGAACTGGTAACGGAATATAATAAAATGGTGGCCAAACTGGGCGCGAGCGCCGATGCCCTTGCCAAGAGCGAAAGGGAGGGGGCCTGGCGCGAGATGGCAAGACAGGTGGCGCATGAAATCAAGAACCCGCTGACACCCATGAAGTTGAGTATCCAGTACCTGCAGAAGGCGATCAACAATAACCAGGACAATGTAAAGGAACTTTCTGCCAGTGTGGCCAATACGCTGGTGGAGCAAATCGATCACCTGTCCAAGATCGCGGCCGACTTCTCCCAGTTCGCCAATATCGGCAATACCCATGTGGAACTGTTCGATTTGCATGATGTGATCGGATCATTGAAGGATCTTTACCAGTCCGACAACTTTATTGAACTCACCTGGTACCCTGTGAATGAAAAACTGATGCTCTATGCTGATAAAACACAGATGAACCGTCTGTTCACCAACCTGCTGGCCAATGCCATTGAAGCTGAAAGGAATGGTGACCCATGCCGAATCATCATAGATGAGCAACGTACAGGGGATAAGGTCGTCATCCGTATCCGCGATAATGGCGAAGGAATTCCGGAAAGCATGCGGGATAAGATCTTTGTTCCCAACTTCACCACCAAGTCATCCGGAACGGGTCTCGGGCTGGCCATGTGTAAGGGGATCGTAGAGCAGGCGCATGGTTCGATAGGGTTTGAGACGGAGCAGGGAAAAGGAACGACGTTTTTTGTTGAGTTGCCACTGGCATAATTTGAATGTCGAACAGATGAACTGGGAATTAAGAATCCTGAAATATCGGACACATTCATCATTCACTACATCATTCTTCATTCCTTTTTCGATATTCGATATTCCCCAGGGTCTTACCTTTATTACAAATCTACCGGCATGAAACAATTACTCCTGCTCCCACTTTTAATCACTTCAATTATGACCGACGCACAACCTACCCAAAAGCCGCCGCTGCACGGCAAGAACTGGATGGCCATTACCGGCAAACCGCTGGCCGCAACGGCGGGTTCAATGATCTTTCAGCAGGGAGGCAACGCAGTGGATGCAGCCTGCGGCATGCTGGCGGCTACCTGCACCATGTGGGATGTGCTGAGCTGGGGAGGGGAGACGCAGGCGCTTATTTACAATCCCAAAACAAAAAAAGTAATTGCGATAAATGCGTTGGGCGTTGCTCCCACCGGGGCGACAGTAGAATTCTTTAAAAGCAAAGGATATGCATTTCCGCCTGAGTATGGACCATTGGCGGCGGTAACACCCGGTACTGTTGGAGGATTATGTTATATGTTGTCCAATTACGGAACGATGAGTCTGGAACAGGTATTGAAACCAGCGATGGAACTGGCCGCTGGTTATCCCATCGAAGCGCAAACCGCCAATGCGATGGAGCGGGGAAAAGCAAGGATCAGGGAATGGCCTTACAGTAAAAAAGTTTTTCTACCGCACTTGGGGGAGAAAAGAGAAGCGCCCGAGGCCGGAGAGATATTTGTGCAGAAAGACCTGCTGGAGACATTGAAAAAAATGATTGAATCAGAAAGGGAAGCCCTGAAAAAGAGGAAAAGCCGCAAGGAGGCCATTATGGCAGCTTATGACCGGTTTTATAAGGGTGATATCGCCAAAGAATTTGTACGGGGATGCCAGGAACAGGGTGGGCTGATCACGATGGAGGATCTTACCAAATGGAAACCGATCGAAGAGGAGCCGCTTACGGTGAATTACAAAGGCATTGACGTGTATAAACTGCAGCAATGGACACAGGGTCCGATGCTGCTGCAGTCGCTGAACATACTGGAGAACTTTGACCTGAAGAAAATGGGTTATAACAGTACGCAGTATATCCATACGGTTTACCAGGCGATGAACCTTGCCTTTGCTGACCGCGATTTTTATTATGGTGATCCTTATTTCCCGCCGCAGGAACCCATGAATGGATTGTTAAGCAAAGAATATGCGAAGCAGCGTGCTGCATTGATCAGATCCGATAAGAATGATCCCGCAATTTCCCCGGGTGATCCCTATCCTTTTGAAGGGAAGACCAATCCATTTACGGAACTGCTGAAGAACTGGAACAAATCAGGCGACGGTAACCGGAATTTTTTGCCGGCGCATGATTCCGCTTCCACGGCGATGAATGACGAACAGTATATGGATCGCTTATGGAAAGGCACCACATCTGTAGAGGCGGCCGACAAAGAAGGCTGGGTGGTCTCCATCACGCCCAGCGGGGGCTGGCTGCCGGCTTGTATCGCAGGAAATACAGGTATTGGAATGAGCCAGCGGCTCCAGAGTTTTGTGCTCGATGCATCCATCAATCCATATAATGTGATAGAACCCGGAAAAAGACCCAGGGTTACACTGACACCCAGCATGGCTTTAAAAGACGGGAAACCCTTTTTATCCTTTGCCGTACAGGGAGGTGATACGCAGGACCAGAACCTTTTGCAGTTCTTCCTGAATATGGTGGAGTTCGGTATGACCGTTCAGCAGGCCTGTGAAGCGGCCAATATCAACAGTAACCAGCTATGGCTATCACTGGGAGGATCCAAAATGGAGGACCGTAAGCCAAGGGCCGGGGAAATACTGGTAAGTAATGCAACACCTGAAGCTGTTCGGAACGAGCTGAAGAATATGGGTTATAAAGTCACCACAGGTAACCGCACCAGCGGACCGATCAATGCCATTTATTTTGACTGGAAACACGGCAGTTTCTGGGGGGGCAGCAGTAATAACGGGGAGGACTATGGAATTGGGTGGTGATGAATGCCGAACAGATGAACAAGGAATTTAGAATGTAGAAGTATCGAAATACTTCTACATTCATTTCATTATTCTGCATTCCTTGTTGACATTCGAAATTCCTTTGTTTAATAACAGGTCCCCCTTTAAAAGTAGTTTTTCACCGGGATTGTTTCCGCGCCCTTTTGATCCCGTCCTTTACCAGCGGTTCCATGACCTTGTACCCT
The DNA here is from genome assembly GCA_964516445.1 of uncultured Chitinophaga sp. Taxonomy (GTDB): domain Bacteria; phylum Bacteroidota; class Bacteroidia; order Chitinophagales; family Chitinophagaceae; genus JJ008. The sequence continues at coordinate 3,101 of CAZEZE010000172.1, forward strand.
GCCAGGTTGGGATGCACTCCATCGTCTCCATATTTTTTATCAAGTCCTTTCTGGTCGTTCACCAATTTTGAATAGTAATCCACATAGACAACCTGTTCCTTGTCGCACCAGGATTTTATCAGGGTGTTCAGCCGGATAACTTTTTCAGTGGGGTTGAGTCCCGGTCGCCATGGGAAATCGCCGGCAGGCAATACCGAGCAGAGAACGACCCTGATATTATTACTCCTTGCCAGCTGGGCCATGGATACAATATTCCCGAAAACCGTTTCCAGGGCGATGGGTCCCGTGTTTTCAGCGATATCATTGATCCCGGCAAGGATCACCGCGACAGAAGGTTTTAACTCGATCACATCCGGCCGGAAACGGACCAGCATCTGGGGGGTGGTCTGTCCGCTGATACCGCGGCCAATAAAGGGGTTGTCAGCAAAAAAACTGCTGTCTGTGTATTTCCAGAACTCCGTGATCGAATCGCCCATGAAAACCACCCGTTTTTCATTTTTGGCCGGGGGTTTTAAGGCCCTGTTCGATTCTGCATATTTTTTCAGATTTGCCCAGTCCGTTTTCGATTGATCATTTTGGCCGAAAGCTTTGAATGTGATGAGAGCGAAGAGCAGCAGGATATAATTTTTCATAAATAAATTGTTCAGTTAACATTTTTAATGATCGATCCGGACAGGCCGGGGTGGGAATGCCGAACAGATGAACAAGAAATAATGAATGTTGAAGTTACGGTCCCCTTCAACCATCACTTCTTTATTCTGCATTCCTTGTTCGATATTCTGCATTCCATTTATTTCTTCCCCAGCCACCCTTCAAACTCCTTCAACCCAAAACTGCTTAAATTCCATTCTTTGGTCAGCCCGCCTTTTTGCGCGGCCAGTACTCCGTACTTCACATCATTAAAACCTTCCAGGAAGTGGGCATCAGGGTCAATGGAAAGCAGGACACCTTTTTCTATGGCATGGCTAATCCATTTCCAGTCGATATCGAGCCGGCGGGGATGGGCATTTATTTCGATGACCACTTTATTGGCAGCACAGGCATCAATGATCTTTTGGTGGTCCACCGGGTAGCCGTTGCGGCTGAGGAGGAGACGGCCGGTCATGTGACCGAGGATACGGGTGTAGGGATTCTCAATGGCCTTCAGCAGCCTTGTCATGGCCTTCTCTTCAGTCATCTTCAGGTTGCTGTGCACCGATGCGATCACGAGGTCGAAGGTCTTTAATACGGATTCGGGATAATCAAGGCTGCCATCGTTCAGGATATCGCTTTCAATGCTTTTAAAAATTGTAAAGGGTTTCAACTGCTTATTGAGTTCATCGATCTGCTTATGTTGTGCCCTGATCCGGTCTTCCTTCAGTCCGTTGGCGTAAAAAGCGGTCTGGGAGTGATCGGAGATAACGAGGTACTCATAACCTCTCTTGATACATTCCTCCGCCATTTCTTCCAGTGTATTAGTGCCATCGCTCCAGTTACTGTGACTATGGATGATGGAACGGATATCCCCGGGTTGTATCAGCACTGGCAGCTTGTTCTTTTTTGCTCTTTCGATCACTGTTGCCGTTTCCCGCATACAGGGGGGGATAAAGGGGATCCCGGCCATTTCAAAAATGATCGCATCGTCTTCCGTTTCATCACCCTTGTAATTCAAACCAGGGAATGCTTTATTAAATGCATCTAGAAACTCAGCAGTACCGGTTGTATGGAATAGTCTTTCAGCCCTGTTGCTGCTGCCACTGTGCAAACGGAGCTTTAATCCGTTCTTTAATTTAAATAAAAGGCTATTGGCAGTTTCTTCCAGCAATTCAGGAGGTTGTGCTGTCTGGAATTTTGGTTTAATGTTCTCGTTCGGTTCCAGGATCACAAATTCCAGTTCTTCAATGGTAAGTGCCTGGCGGCGGTAATTGCCGGTCACCCGTACTTTTTCCGCGCCGAATAATTTTTTCAGGTATGCTTCTACCTGTGGGAAAATTTCCCCCAATTGTGCATAAAGGAAGTGACCCTGGCTCTGAAAATAAAATTCAATGGACTCCAGCACATTTTGCTGGGTCTTTTCGCCAAAGCCTTTGTAAAGGGTAAGCCGGTTCTCATTACAGGCATACTGCAGTTCACCGATCGATTCCAGCCCCATCTCTTTCCAGATGGTATGGATCTTCTTGGGGCCGATGCCTTTGATATTGAGCATTTCGATCACACCGGGCGGGGTCTTTTGGATATATTCATGGAGGATGCCCAGTTGGCCGGTGTCGAGCATTTCGATCACTTTTTTACCTACACTATCGCCAATGCCACGGATGCCAAATAATTTTTCCCGGGGAGTGTCTTTGAGCTGCATGGGCAGCTTTTCTATATTAAAGGCGGCCGCTCCGTAAGTCCGGGCCCGGAAGCTGTCTTCGCCATGGATATCCATCAGCTTGGCGAGGAGGTCGAAGTTGTCGGCGATGGCGGAGTTGTCCATGCCGCTAATTTAAGATTTTTGTCTGCCACGATTTGTTTTGCCACAGATTGCACAGATTTCCACGGATTTTTTTTGCGAGCTACGAAATCATACAAAAGGTAATTTAAAGGGGGTGTGAATTTTCGTGTTTATTTGTGTGATTTTGTGGCCCAAAATTATTTGTGGTCATTCGGCTATTAGCCAGCATTCAGGGATCAATTTGTGAAAATTTAAGTAATCTCTTGCAACCCCCTCAATCTCCCGCCGAAGGCGGGGCAGGTATGTAAGCCGCGAAATCACACGAAAAACATGAAAATTCTTGACTGCTATGAAAATATAATTCGTGTTTATTTGTGTGATTTTGTGGCCCAAAATTATTTGTGGTCATTCGGGTATTAGCCAGCTTTCTGAGACAAATCCGTATAAATCTGTTTAATATAACTACCGGCAAGAAGGACTGTGGCAAACCCCTTAATCCCCTATGGTGGAGGCAAACTCATCTAATCCGTGTACATCTGTGGAATCTGTGGCAAAAGCAAAAAAAAAGTCCCGGCTCTAACCGGGACTTCCTATTTCTTTTAAGAAAGTAGAAACTTATTTCTTTTTCTTAGCAGCTTTCTTCTTAGGAGCAGCTTTTTTCTTTG
>CAZEZE010000173.1:0-6174 GCA_964516445.1 uncultured Chitinophaga sp.
CTTTTGGCGGAGGAAAGGGCGGCATCAGGATCAACCCGAAAAAATATTCCGCGTACGAACTGGAAAAGATCACCCGCCGGTATACGGCTGAACTGATCAAGAAAAATTTTATCGGTCCGGGCACCGACGTACCGGCTCCCGATTACGGGACCGGCGAAAGGGAGATGGCCTGGATCCTCGATACCTATTCGGCTATGCATCCGGGTGAGATCGACGCCGCCGGTTGCGTAACCGGCAAACCCATCACACAGGGCGGTGTGCGGGGTCGCCGTGAAGCCACGGGCCTGGGCGTTTTCTTTGGCCTGCGCGAAGTGTGCAACATGCCCGATGTGATGAAAAAACTGGGGCTGACCGAAGGCGTGGAAGGTAAAAGAGTGGTGGTGCAGGGACTGGGCAATGTGGGTTACCACAGTGCGAAATTCTTCCAGGACGCCGGCGCCAAAGTGATCGGTCTTGCAGAGTACGAAGGAGCGATCTACAGTGATAAGGGACTGGATGTGGATGCTGTTTTCAACCATCGCAAACAGACCGGTTCGATCCTGAATTTCGCGGGTGCCAAAAATTTTGAGAAGAATTCCGATGCCCTGGAGATGGAATGTGATATCCTGATCCCCGCCGCGCTCGAAAATGTGATCGATGGCGATAACGCGCCCCGTGTAAAAGCCAAAATGATCGGTGAAGCGGCTAATGGACCGCTGACACCGGAGGCCGATGAGGTTTTTGCCAAAAAAGGTATCCTGGTGGTGCCCGATATGTACCTGAACGCCGGCGGTGTAACCGTTTCCTATTTTGAATGGCTGAAAAACCTGAGCCATGTCCGTTACGGCCGACTGGAAAAACGCTTTACCGAAAACCTGAACGCGCATATTCTCGGCCAGATGGAAGAACTGAGCGGTAAAACTGTGAAAGAGAACGAAAGGGAATTCATACTGCACGGTCCTGATGAAGTGGACCTGGTGTACAGCGGTCTCGAAGAAACCATGATCAATGCTACCCACGAGATCATGAACGCCTGGAAAGCCAATCCCGAAATTCCTGACATGCGTACCGCCGCTTATGTGGTGGCGATCAATAAAGTGGGTACCAGCTACGCTGAGCTGGGCATTTTCCCATGATCGCAAAGATCCCTCCCGGTGGGGGGCCCAAACCAATTGCTTTACCTCCAAAACCCGTTCCCACAGGAACGGGTTTTTGTTTACCAGTACATACCGGCTTACTTTTACTCCTGTATTCTTTTTTTTCGCCCGCTTACTTATTGAAACTGTCCAGGCATGGAACGTTCACTTACCGGATCCAAGAACTTTGTCAAGGTCAACTTTACCGAAAACCCGCTGCCCGGTGGCGAATATGAAGATTGCCTGTTCGATCATTGCGATCTTTCCCGGGCCGACCTCACCGGGATCCGCTTCACGGAATGTATATTCAGGGACTGTAACCTGAGCTCGGCCAGGCTGGCGCAAACAGTATTGCGGGATGTTCAGTTTGAGAACTGCAAACTGCTGGGACTCCATTTTGACCATTGCGATCATTTCCTTTTTTCGGCATCCTTCAGGCATTGCAATATGCGGCTTTGCTCCTTCTACCAGGTAAAAATGAAGAAAACGCGTTTCGCGGACTGTGACCTGCAGGAGACCGATTTCACCGAAGCCGACCTGTCGTGGGCGATACTTGAAAACTGTGACCTGTCACTGGCACGGTTCGAAAATACAGTACTCGAAAAAGCTGATCTTCGTACGGCCCGGAATTATAGTATCGACCCTGAACTGAACAGGATCAAAAAGGCAAAATTCTCTTTTCCCGGTGTCCTGGGACTACTTGGCAAATATGATATTGAAATGGATTGACCATTCACTATTTCTCGTAAAGGAAAAGAAATGGAAATGCTCAGTAAACTCATTCTGGCCATTGAACTTCATGATGCAGCCGGCATCAGGGAATGTTTTGCCGGCGGTATCAGCCCCAATGATATATACCGGGGAGAACCGCTGCTCCAGGAGCTCATTGGTGAATATACCCGCTCCCCCCGTTTCAAGGATTGTGTAAAGGCGTTTGCCGATGCGGGATTAACGCTGGAAGATAAGTTCCTGCTGGCCGTTTTACTGGATGATGCCGCTTCCCTGGATATTCACTTACAAACGGATCCTTCGGCCCTGCAAAAAGAATATACTTTTCGCAGTGCTTACACACCCCTGTTTAAAATATCCCTGCTGCATATTTGCGCGGAATTCAATCACGTAGGCAGCGCCAGAGTGCTGGTGAAACATGGAGCCGATATCAACGCAAAAGCCGGTGTTGACGAAAATGGTTTCGGCGGTCATACCCCCGTCTTCCATACGGTGAACCAGAACAATAACCACTCGGCTGACATGTTGTTTTACCTTCTTGAACAAAAAGCAAACCTGCACCTCACCGTTCCCGGGCTGGTGTGGGGCAAGGGATATGAATGGGAATCCTTTATTCCCGCTGTGAACCCTGTGAGTTATGCCATGATGGGATTGCTTCCGCAAATGCACCGGGATGAGAGAACCATAGCCGAAACCGTATCGCTTCTGCTTCAAGAGGCTTATGGTATCGAATATTTCCCGCCCAATATTCCCAATGCCTACCTGGAGAAATGAAAGAGCCAGGCCCCTGCATAGTTCATCTAAAATTTCTTACCGGAAACCGAATTCCATAACTTCGGCGGCAAAACCTCATTTATGAAAAAGACCCTTTTGATCCTTTTCAGTTTCGTTTACATTATTACAAACGCCCAGACCGCCGATGAAGTGATCGGTCAGTATTCTGCAGCTATGGGCGGACTGGACGGCTTTCAGAAAGTGCAGACAGTCAAGATCACCGGCACCGTTACCACACAGGGAATGGACCTGCCTTTTACGACACAAATGATCAATGGCAGGGCCTTCCGGACGGAAGCGGAAGTGATGGGCCAGTTTGTGATCAATTGCTATAAGGACGGTAAAGGCTGGAAGCTCAATCCCTTTGCCGGCGCCGAGACCGCCACGGATGTGGAGGGTGCGGAATTGCTCGACCTGAAGGCGCAGGCCAGCATCGTCAGTGTACTCATGGATTATAAATCAAGGGGACACCAGGTTGAACTGGCAGGACAGGAAGATGTGGAAGGTATAAAGACCAATAAGATCAAACTCACCGCCAAAGAGGACGGCCGGGTGACAAATTATTATATCAGTGCATCCGATAATATGCTCATCAAAACAACAGCCAGCCGTGAATTCCAGGGGCAAACGATCGAAGTGGAAACCATTTACAGCGATATGAAAGAATTTGCCGGGCTAAAATTCGCGATGCAGCGGGTACAGAAAATGTCGGGACAGGTCTTCCAAACCATCGTGTACAGCAACGTGGAGCTGAATGTGCCGGTGGAAGAGAAGATATTTGAGAAATAGCACTTCAAATTGAGAATTGACTGTTGAGTTATATAGTATTAAAAAAGACTCAATATGTCAACACTCAAAATTCAATTTTCCAGTTTTCGTGTCAACGGCGCACTTGAATATTGAGAATTGTTTGTTGATTATTGAGTCTTTTCTTACTGAATAAGACTCAATATATCAACACGCACTATTCAATTTCCAGGTTTTCGTGTCAACGGCGGCACTTGAATATTGAGAGTTGTTTGTTGATTGTTGAGTCTTTTCTTACTGAATAAGACTCAATATGTCAACACGCAATATTCAATTTTCAGGTATTAAATCCGGTAATTCCGGTATCTCCTCCAGTTTATTCTCCTTTTTCTGCCAGCCATAGCACTGCTTCCCGTTGGTGATCACGAGAAAATCCACGGGCACGCTGATATGATAACGCAGTAATTGCTGCAGCACGCTTTCATCGAGCGGCACGTCCAGTGACTTACATTCAACCATCATCCAGGGCCGGTGATCACTGTTGTACACAAGGATGTCAAAGCGTTTGTTCATCTCTCCCAGCCGGATCTCTTTTTCCACGGCGACCAGTGTGGCCGGATATTTTTTAACCCGGATGAGGTAGCTGATAAAATTCTGCCGCACCCATTCCTCCGGTGTGAGCACCACCCATTTTTTCCGCAGGGAATCAAAAATAAGTTCACGGCTACCCTCTTTCTTTAGCTGAAATTCAGGTTCCGGGTATTTGATGACCATCATGCTTCAAAAGTACTACTACGCTAACAAGTATTGCGAGTTTGTTACCGACCGGGGCAGTTTCTCAGTTTGAAATTATTGCACGCAGAGAGCGCCGGGATCGCAGAGTAGAAGGTTGATTAATAGTCTCTGCGTATGCTGCGCTCACTGCGTGAGACCAAAACGATTCACTACTTAGACCGGTGCTAAGCTTCGTAGTACAACGTAATTGTTTAAATTCGCAGGTATGAAGACCAAAGAAGAGATCGTACAGAACTGGCTTCCCCGCTATACCGGCGCGGCGCTGGATAGTTTCGGGGAATATATATTGCTGACCAATTTCAGCAATTACGTAAAGATGTTTGCCGAATGGAATAAAACGGAGATCATCGGTGAGGACAAACCCATGCAATGTGCCACGGCAGACAATATCACGATCATTAATTTCGGGATGGGCAGCCCCACAGCGGCCACCGTGATGGACCTGCTCTCCGCCATCCAGCCCAAGGCCGCTTTGTTTCTCGGCAAATGCGGGGGATTGAAAAAAAGAAATAAACTCGGCGACCTGATACTGCCCATTGCCGCGATCAAGGGAGAGGGTACTTCCAACGACTATTTCCCCGCCGAAGTACCCGCACTCCCGGCATTCGCCCTGCAGAAAGCCGTATCCACCACCATTCGCGATTTTGGTGTGGATTACTGGACAGGTACCGTATACACCACTAACCGCCGTGTTTGGGAGCACGATGAACCCTTCAAGGAGTACCTGCAGAAAGTAAGGGCCTATGCCATCGATATGGAAACAGCCACAATCTTCACCGTCGGTTTTTATAATAAGATCCCCACGGGCGCATTACTACTTGTGAGCGACCAGCCCATGGTTCCGGAAGGTGTGAAAACAGAAGAAAGTGACAAATCAGTAACTGCCCAGTTCGTTGAAACACACCTGAAGATCGGTATCGAATCCCTGAAACAACTGATGAACGAGGGACTGACCGTGCGACATCTGAAATTCTAAATTAACAGCGATGCGACAATTCTTCATCCTTGCCGTCCTGTCCGCGATCCTGCTTTCAGCGGGAGAATGTAAAAAAAAGAACAGCAGTGAAACATACAAGGGCCGTCTGGAAGTGGCCGGGATCTGCATGAATTATACTATTCGTGTGATCGAAGGTAATCCAGGGGCGGATAAGATCGTCGCCCGCTGGACCGATGAAGTGACAAAGAAAGAATACAGCCATGTTTTCCGCCTGGGCAACCCCTGCCAGTTCCCCTCCACGATCAAACAGGGTGATGAATTTTATTTTACGATCGATACCACGAAACAAAAGGACTGCCCCGTTTGCCTGGCCTATTATCCCACACCGGAAAAAGCGCTTTCCATAAAAGTTGCCGAGTAATATGCATCCCCTGCTGACGATCCGGAACCTTTCCGTTGATTTTATCACCGAACAGGAAACGGTCAGCGCATTAAAGAATATAACGTTGACGGTCAACCGCGGAGAAGTGCTGGCCCTGGTGGGCGAATCCGGCTCCGGCAAATCGGTCACTTCCCTTTCCATCCTGCAACTGCTTCCCGCCCCCCCGGCCAGGTACAGCAGCGGGGAGATCCATTTTTCAGAAGACGGAAAATCGCAAACGGACCTGTTGCAGCGGAAACGCTATGAACTGCAGGATTTCCGCGGCAACCGGATCGCCATGATCTTCCAGGAACCCATGACCTCGCTGAACCCGGTGCTTACCTGCGGGGAACAGGTGATGGAAGCCATCCTGCTTCATAAAAAAGTTTCAAAGGAAGAAGCCCGGAAACAAACTATCGGATGGTTCGAAAAAGTCAAACTGCCCAACCCCGCCGGAGTCTGCAAGCGTTACCCGCACCAGCTCAGCGGCGGACAGAAACAACGGGTGATGATCGCCATCGCCATGTGCTGCGAACCTTCGCTGCTGATCTGTGATGAACCCACCACGGCGTTGGATGTGACCGTACAGAAAACGATCCTCGAACTGATAAAAGAACTGCAGCAGCAAACCGGCATGGGGGTGATCTTCATCACCC
>CAZEZE010000174.1:0-6150 GCA_964516445.1 uncultured Chitinophaga sp.
ATGATGGTGGATGAAATGGCCGATTTTTTTTACCAGACCCTGATGACCATGGCCGACACCTATGGCCGGGCCACCCAGTACCATGAACAGGTGGAGGAAATGAAACAGTTTGCCCGCAAGTTCTATGAAGATTTCAGGGCGAAGCAGTTGAAGGAGAATAAAGCAAGTTAGCAGTCTACAGTCGTCAGTCTGCAGTCGGGCAGTAAGGATCCTGTAACTATAGCGAACCCTTGCCTATTGCCTATTGTCAATTGCCAATTCACTTCTGATCTTTTAAAAAACTTTCAATTAATTAAAAATGAGTTTAGAACAAAAAATAATGTCCGACCTCAAAGCAGCGATGCTCGCGAAGGATGAAGCAGCGCTGCGCAGTCTCCGCGCCGTAAAGGCTGCCATCCTGCTGGTCAAAACATCGGAAGGCAGTTCCGGTGAACTGAAAGAGGAGGATGAAATAAAATTATTGCAGAAACTGGTGAAACAGCGAAAGGATTCACTGGAGATCTTCCAGCAGCAAAACAGGGCCGACCTGGCAAAAAAAGAGGAAGAGGAAATCGCCGTGATCGAAAAATTCCTGCCCCGACAAATGTCGCCGGAGGAACTGAAAGTTGCCCTGAAAGCGATCATCAGCTCCGTAGGCGCCAGTTCCCCCGCGGATATGGGTAAGGTAATGGGACAGGCCACCAAACAATTTGCCGGCAAGGCGGATGGTAAGACCATTTCGGCGATGGTGAAGGAATTACTCAGTAATAGTTAGAGGTTTAAAGTTTAAGGTTTAAGGTTTAAAGTTGGGGGTTACAAAAGTCTAAGTTTCCCGCAAATAGAAAAGAGGGAAGCTATAAAGTTTCTGGGTCGATAACTTTAAACTTTAAACATTCAAAATCAGAGTTTACAAAAGTTTATTTTCCTGCAAATAGTAGGAAAACTTTAAAGTTTCAGGGTCAATAACCTTAAACTTTAAACGTTAAACCTTAAACCTGCAACTCTATATGCTCCTCGATATAATCTTCGCCGTATTCCTGGTCCTTGCCATCTTCCGTGGTTACCGCCAGGGACTGATCGTCGGCCTGTTCTCGCTGGTCGCGGTCATCATCGGGTTGGCGGCAGCCATGAAACTCTCCGTTGTGGTGGCTTCCTGGATCGGAAAGGAAGTGAATGTGGCGGAGGAATGGCTCCCGCTGGTTTCTTTCATCGTGGTTTTTATCGTAGTGGTACTGCTCATACGACTGGGTGCAAAGGCCATTGAAAGTACAGTGGAAGTGGTGATGCTGGGCTGGTTGAATAAACTTGCCGGGATGCTCCTGTATGCGGTCATCTTTACACTTATCTTCAGTGTGCTTCTTTTCTACGCGGAACAAATGAAATTGTTGCAACCCGCTACCATTTCAAGTTCCGTTACCTATGAATATGTTCAGCCATGGGGGCCAAAGGTCATCAATGGTTTTGGCTCGCTGGTACCCTGGTTTAAGGATATGTTTGGTGAACTGGAAGATTTTTTTCAACATATCTCTGATCGTTTATCTCCCTGACTTTTTTTTGAAATTATTCCACGCAGAGTGCGCCGAGAACGCTGAGACTAGTATTCAGCTTCCTGCTCTGCGTTCTCGGCGCACTCTGCGTGATTAGCTCCTACGGCAAGCACTGCGAAACCCCGTAAGCGCTGTGAGAAATAAATATAGGCTCACTACGTGAAATTCAAATTGAAACACCACCCTTTTTTGCGTTGATTGGCGTTAATATTCCGCCGAATGATAATATATCGGAACAATCGTTAGCACAGAACTCTTTTTTGACTGTAAAATCACCGATTTTTTGGGCTAAATCGACTATTTTAGCTTCCGATTAGCCACAGGAAGAAAAGAACTGACCGCCATGGAGTACGAAATCAAACAGCATGAAAAGTTCAGGTATATTGAAGAGGGTACCGGTGAGCCCCTTGTGCTGCTGCATGGGCTATTCGGAGCGTTGAGCAATTTCATGGACCTGATCGAATATTTCCGTAACCACAACAGGGTGGTAGTGCCCCTGCTGCCCCTGCTGGAAATGGATATTCTGCATACATCCGTCGGCGGACTGGCCAAATATGTTCACAAATTCATGGAGGCGATGGACCTGAAGGATGTGCACCTCCTGGGGAATTCACTCGGCGGCCATGTGGCCCTGGTGCATACACTCAAACACCCGGAAAGGGTGAAGTCGCTGATCCTCACCGGCAGCTCCGGACTTTTTGAGAACGGTATGGGCGACAGTTATCCCAAGCGGGGCGATTATGAATATATCCGCAAAAAAACAGAACTGACCTTTTACGATCCCAAAGTGGCCACGAAGGAACTGGTGGACGAAGTGTACAGCATCACTAATAACCGGATGAAAGCCATCAAGATCATCGCTCTTGCCAAAAGTGCCATCCGCAATAACCTTGGCGAGGAATTGAACCAGATCCGGCAGCCAACCCTCCTTGTTTGGGGAAACAACGATACCATCACTCCGCCTTTTGTCGCCAAAGAATTCAATAAACTCATTCCGAACAGCGAATTGCATTTTGTGGACAAATGCGGTCACGCGCCCATGATGGAAGTACCGGCGGAATTCAATGCCATTTTGCATAAATTCCTGAAAAAACTCAATGAGCCTGCAACAGTCAGGTGATCCGCGTTGTCTTTGATTAGTTCTTACCGATAGGATTGATAATAAGTAAAGCCGCTATCCATGTTAACCCGTGAACTACTGACCCAGTCACTCCCCTCCCTGCGCCTCCACGACAAGGTGTACCAGGCCCTTCAACTTATGAACGATAACCACGTCACCCATCTTCCCATCACCGATGGCGATAAATTCGTGGGGCTTTTAAGCGAAGATGATCTTCTGCAGGTGGAGAATGACCATGATACACTGGCGCAACTGGAGCAGTCTTTCTTCAATATATCCGTGAAAGAGGATGAACATTTCCTGAAAGCTGTGCAGATCGCCGCGGAGAACGGGTTGAGCGTGGTGCCGGTGGTAAACGAAGACAATGAACTCACAGGTACTGTGGCTTACAGCGATCTCCTCCGCTATGCGTCGGAATTCATGAGCCTGAAAGAACCGGGTGGTATGATCGTGCTGGAGATTCCAAGCAACCAGTATTCCTTCAACGAGATCAGCAAGCTGGTGGAGACCAACGACGCGCAGATCACACAGCTCAATACCTCCAATGACGCTGAAACCGGCATGATGCAGGTCACCCTCCGCATCAACAAACCCGAGGTCTCCGATATCGTGGCCACTTTCCAGCGCTACGAATACAATGTCAAATACTTCTTCGGCGAGGAGCAATACGCCAATGAACTGCGTACCAATTACGACAACCTGATGAATTACCTGAAGATGTAGGCTAAGAAGTTAAAAGAGGGAAGGAGGTAAAGAGGGTTCACGCAGTGCACGCGTGCCTGTCTGAACCATGATTTGGGGGGATTAAAAAGATTTACAGGATTGTTTCTCCATGCACACTGCATCTTTTTCTCATCGAGAGCCGCGTGAATAGGAATCCAATCGTTGCGCCGCCGCTCCGCAGCGCCCGCTGCGAGAAACCAGAAAATCTTTTGTATTCTTTGCGCTCGCTTTGCGTCCCGATAGCGATCGGGATTGCGTGAAACAACCGCGCCCGCCGAAACTGTCTGAACCTTGATTTGGGGGGGATTGAAAGATTTTCAGGATTGTTTCCTAACCCACACAGCGATTTTTTCTCATAGAGAGCAAGTGAACAGGAAACTAATCGTTGCGCCGCCGCCCCGTAGCGCCCGCCGCGGGAAACAACCGCGCCTTTGCGTGAAACCTAATTTTAATTCCGGGATTTTCACAGTAATTTAGTCCGTCACTGAAACGCCGTGAATGGGGCCGCAACCAAAATATTACTTCGCTTTATTTGTCGTATTGTTCAGTGTCCGTGCATTGCTGGCACAGCCGGTAGCGTCAGCCCCGGAAACCGCACCGGCCCCCGCCACTTACCTCTATACCATCGGGGATGTGATCATCAGCGGTAACGTAAAAACAAAAACTTACATAATTGAAAGGGAGCTGCCTTTTATGGCGGGTGAAAGCTATTCCCCTGAAGAACTGGTTAAGCGAATGGAAACGGGCCGAAGGCAACTGATGAACTCTGCCCTTTTCCACCAGGCGGTGATCTCTGCCAAAGATTATGAAGGAACGAGAGTGAATATCCTGGTGGAAGTGAAGGAAAGATGGTACCTGTTTCCCATGCCTTACTTCAGGCCGGTTGACCGCAACCTCAACCAGTGGCTGGTGGAACAGAAAGGAAGTCTTGACCGGGTGAACTATGGCGCCAAACTCACGTATAATAATTCAACAGGCCGCAATGATAAATTTAAACTCTGGCTGATCGGTGGTTATACCAAACAGGTATCCTTCAGTTATGACCGGCTTTATATCGATAAGGATCTGAAATGGGGAGCCAGCATGGCATTTTCCTGGGGTAAGAACCGGGAAGTCAATTACAATACCATCAACGACAAACAGGTATTCCTGAATGACCATGATAAGTATGTCCGGCGCTTTATGAACGGGCATATCAGTCTTTCCTACCGGCCTGCCATCAATACCCGTCATTCATTCGGTATCGGGTTTTCATCGGAAGAAGTGCAGGATACCATCGTCGCCCTCAACCCGGCCTATTTTAAAAAAGGAAGGAACAGTATCGGTTATCCAAGCCTGTTTTATACCATGAGTTGGTTCAACCTGGACTATATTCCTTATCCTACCAAAGGATACGCCGCACAGGTATCCATCAGCAAGAACGGGCTGAACAGCAGTGTCAATCTCTGGCAACTGCATATAAAAGGTCTCGCCAACTGGCCCCTTGCCCCCAAAACATTTCTTCACCTGAACGTCTATGGAGGGATAAAACTTCCTTTCGAACAACCCTGGTTCAACAGGCGTTTTTTGGGTTATGGAGATATGTACCTGCAGGGATACGAATACAATGTGATCGACGGGGTGGCAGGTGGTTTCCTGAAAACTACCCTGAGCCGGGAACTCACCCGATTCCTGGTCCGGTTGCCGCAGGGAAAAAAGAAGGACCCGGTGGCAGTTCCTTTCAGGATCTTTGGTAAAATATTCAACAACACCGGTTATGTATATAATCCCGCGGAGGGAGAAAATGAACTTTCCAACAGGATGCTGTACACGGGGGGTGTTGGACTGGATATCGTTACCCTGTACGATTTTACCATCAAGCTGGAGTGGTCGTTCAACCAGTTAGGGCAAAACGGGCTATTTTTACACCGCAAGACCATTTTTTAACTACATGAAGGCAGCAATCTACAGCCGGGTATTGGAAGAAGGACAGCGAAAGGATGTACAGGTTTTCTTTGATGAACTGGCGGCGCAGAAAATTGAACCGGTGATCTTTGGCCCCTATTTTCAGCAGATAAAGGACAAGATAACACTGCCGGCCACCACTCATATTTTCACCGAATCCAAGGACCTTACCGATGAGATCGAATTCATCATCAGCCTGGGTGGCGACGGCACCCTGCTGGATACCATCACCCTGGTGAGGAACAAGCATATCGCCATCATGGGCATCAATTTCGGCAGGCTGGGTTTCCTCGCCAGTATAGGTCATGAAGAAGTTCGTACAGCGGTGAAAGCGATTGCCAACCGAACTTATGTAGTGGACAAGCGAACCCTGATCCATGTGGATGCCAGCATTCCCCTTTTTGGTGATGTGCCCTATGCACTGAATGAGTTTTCCATTCATAAAAGGGATGTGGCGCCGATGATCAAGATCCATACCTACCTGAATGGCGAGTTCCTGAATACTTATTGGGCAGACGGACTGATCGTGGCAACACCCACCGGTTCAACCGGCTACTCGCTTAGCTGCAACGGTCCGGTCGTGTTTCCCGATTCCGGTAGTTTTGTGATCACACCTGTCGCTCCCCATAACCTGAATGTGAGACCCATCATCGTACCGGATAACAATATCATCTCCTTCTCCATTGAAAGCCGTACGGATGATATCATCTGCGCCCTGGATTCCCGCCGTGAGATCATCAGCAAGGATATTCAACTGGCGGTGAGGAAAGAAGATTTTGATATCAGCCTGGTCCGCCTCAGCGAGAATAATTTCCTGCAAACACTGCAGAACAAACT
>CAZEZE010000175.1:0-6146 GCA_964516445.1 uncultured Chitinophaga sp.
TCCTGACTCCTAACTCCTGACTCCCGACTCCCGACTCTACCTCGATGCCACATCCTCTCGATAAGACCAATCATCATTCAGCTTCAGCACTTTTTCGATCACATCCCGCACGCAGGTTTCACCGCCTTTTAAAGGCGAAACATACTGTGCCGCCTCTTTAACTTCATTCACAGCATCGGCCGGACAACAGGCAAGACCTACTGCTCCCATCGCGGGAATATCGGGGAGATCATCTCCCATATAGAGTACCTGTTCCCTTTTCAGTTGGTTATTGCTGATATACTCCTCGATGACCTTTTTCTTATCCAGTACCGACATGATCACATCCTTAACGCCCAGTTTTTCCAGGCGGTCCATAACCTCGGGAGAATGGCCTCCGGAAATGATCTTAACCAGGTAACCTTTCTTCAATGCCATCTGTAAAGCGAAACCATCCTTGATATGCATCCGCCTGGCCTGGAGACCCCCGTTCATCACCAGTACCGTGCCATCGGTAAGCACACCGTCCACATCGAATACGAAGGCGCTGATAGGTTTGAATTGTTCCAGTATATTCATTGATTGATTGGTTAATTAAGTCTTTAGACCGGAGATTCCCTTCTGCTGACAAAGATTCAGAATATTTCTAAAATATGGTATATAGAAATGTTTTTGAATTTAATAGGGTTACTATGACCTGATTCAAATTCCGTTTACCCAATTTCCGCAATTCACCATTGTAAACCAGGATTTCAACAGGACATCCGGCACTTTAAAGCCTAATTAACCAATCAACCAAATAACTAATTAACTAGTTTCTACTTCTGATTATCCCTCCATTCGTACACCCAACTGCTCTGAATCATTTCCAGGTGCCCTTCATTGCTTTCTTCCCGCTTGCCGGTAAATCCGGGTATCTGGAGTACCCATTCCAGCAGGTCGGTAAAACGGATACGATAGATCCTGCCTTCATTGAAATCATCCCCGAAACGTTCATAGAGTTTCAGGGCGATATCTTCATAATCATTCCAGTGTATCGGGGGTTCAAATTGACTCATGATCTTGTTGCTTGTTTCAGGTTTCAGGTTTCTCGCAGCTCACAGCTAGTAGCTGCCTTCTATTCTCCTAAGAACTGCGTCTGATCCGGCAAAGTAACTTCAATTTCGCCAGATCCGTCCATCAGTAGCGACTGGCATCCCAGTCTGGAGTTGAGTTTCGGGTTGACGGCCCTGTCGATGAAATCCTCCTCCCTGTCTGATAGTTCATCTATGAATTCCATTCCTTTTTCCACATAAAGGTGACAGGTGGTGCAAGCGCAGACCCCGCCGCAATTATGGTGCAGTTCAATATCATTCTTCAGGGCCAGTTCCAGCAGGCTCTGCCCTTCCTCCACATTCTCAAGTGTTACTGGTTCCAGGCCTTTCTGCTCAAAATTGAATTTAACTTTATACATCTCCGGTTCTTAAAGTATGTTGTTACCCCTCTTTGCGTATTCTTTCACCTTCATTTTCAGCAGTTGTTTGCTTTATCGGGCATGCAAAAGTAAAGGGAAAACAAAAAAGGCATTTACTTGTTCGGGAAAAGCGTTGAAAACTCCATTGGAACGCCAGTAAATGTCACACGGATACCACTGAGGGAACGGATTAAAACGGAATTGATTCAAATAATCTAAGAATTCCTGTTCAGCCTCCAGAATCTGTGTCAATCCGTGTAATCTGTGGCAACAAACCCTCATAAAAGATCAGGATCCCTGCTGTATGCTTTCCGTCAGCAGGAGGTAGATATTCTTCAATTGCGGATGAGCATCCAGCAGTCCCAGGTGTTTTTGTATGGTCTCCTTATCATGCCGCACCGCGGGACCTGTTTGCGCAGCCGATGGGGAAACGGTTCTCAGGCGCAGTGCCGTTTCCTCGATCAGCGGCTGTAGTTGCTTAAAATCGAGCCCCTCTTTCCGGCAATAATCCTCCGCCAGCTTGTACAGGTGATTCGTGAAATTGCCCACCAGTACGGCGGCCACATGGAGTTTACCTCTTGTATCATCTCCCGCTTCCGCCACCATCTCCTGCGAAATGGAACGGGCCAGGGATTCCAGTCTTTGTTTGGAAACTTCATCGATACCGTCAAAAAAAACAGGCATATCCGGCAAATTATGCATTTCCTTGCGCAGGCTTTGTAACGGGTAAAACACGCCGTAATGGCTGGTCACGTTTTTCAAAACTTCTTTTGGAACAGCGGCCGCGGTATGTGCCACTACTTTTCCCGGCAGGCGCAGGTCCGCCGTCACATCATCAATTGCATCATCATTGACGGCGATGATATAGACATCCGCGTTCTTATTGATAAGGCTTTTGTAATTGGTGGATTCCGTATCCCATTCATAGGCCAGTTCCGATGCCGCGGAAGCGTTGCGACTGTAAATCTGTATGATAGAATGACCCGCTGCCTTGAACTTCCTGCCCAAAACCGCTGCTACATTTCCTGAACCAATGATGACGATATCCATACCCCTGTTTTCGTTTTACTAAAAACCATTACACCCCGGAAGGAGTACTAAAATACCAGAAAGTACCGGCCACATCTTACTTTTGTTATATGAAGATAGCACAACGGCTGGCATTGAGCTATATCAGAACAAAATTCAAACTTCTTTCCTCCATCTCCAAAAAGAAAGCTGCAGAAAAGGCCTTTGAGCTGTTCTGTACACCCCAGCACAGAAACCTGAAAAATCCCCCAAAGATCTTTGAGCAGGCCGAAAAGATCCAGTTAAAAGTGGAAGGGTTATCTGTAAAAGGCTGGCGCTGGAAGCCACTGCTTCCGGGACCTAACCCGGAGCAATCGGATCCCCGAAGGGTGCTGATCATTCATGGATTCGAATCCTCGGCTGTTAACTTCGACCGTTATATAAAGCCGCTTATGAAAAAGGGTTATGAAGTGCTGGCCTTTGACGCTCCGGGCCATGGTCGCAGCGGGGGTAAACAGATCAACGCCCCGCTTTACGCGAAAACAATCCTGGAGATCAATAAAAAATTCGGTCCCATCCAATCCTTTATGGCACACTCTTTCGGGGGACTAGCCCTTTGCCTGGCACTGGAAAAGATCGATCATGGTTTTGATCACCGGGTTGTACTGGTTGCGCCGGCGACGGAAACCGTTACGGCTATCGCAACCTTTTTCCGTTTTCTACGGCTCGACCCGGAAGTGTTACCAGAATTCGAAAAGATCATCGTTAAAAAAAGCGGTGTCACCCCATCCTGGTTCTCCATAGGCCGGGCCCTCCAGCATATCCGGGCTAACGTGCAGTGGTACCATGATGTGAACGATGATACCACCCCGCTCAGCGACGCTCTGAAAGTGAAGGAGAAAAACTATCCGAATGTGGAATTCGTAGTTACAGAAGGACTGGGTCACCGGCGGATCTACCGCGACAACAAAGTGACGCGTTCGATTGTTGATTTTTTATGAAACCTGTATTTACACTGCTTTTTTTATTTACTTGCGTCAGTTCCTGCTCTAAAAAGGGGATCCATAGTAACGCTTCTATTAACAACGAAACGATGCCTGCAACGGAAATGAAATATCATTACCTGGCCCTGGGTGATTCCTATACCATCGGAGAATCGGTGGCCATGCAGGAAAATTTTCCAAACCAGTCAGCCGCCTTGCTGGCAAAAGACAGTATTTATCTTTACCCGCCGCGGATCATTGCCCGGACCGGGTGGACCACCAACGAACTTAAGAACGGGATCAGTGCTTCAGGCGCTGCAGAGCCTTTACGCAATCCCTATGATTTTGTCTCCCTCCTGATCGGGGTCAATAACCAGTACCGTGGTTACCCGCCAGATATCTATAAAACGGAATTTGAGGATCTCCTTAAAAAAGCGATCCTGTATGCAGGCAACCGGCCGGAAAGGGTGATCGTATTATCCATACCCGATTGGGGTGTTACACCTTTTGCCGAGGGAAGGGACCGTGCCCGGATCGCAGCTGAGATCGATGTGTATAACCGGTTGAATAAAGAGATCGCCATTCGGTATAATGTCCGCTACCTGGATATAACTCCATGGACGAGGGAGGCAGCTGCTGATCCTTCCCTGCTTGCGCCCGACGGGTTGCACCCTTCAGGCAAGGAATACCGTCGTTGGGCGGAGCAGGTCGCTCTTTTCTTTAAGTCGGTAATCTGACTGAGTTTCAGTGCGGAATACCTGCCGAAAATATTATTTATGAAGGGGTTGAAAAAATGACAAACCGGGATTTCCCGAAAAATTTATTATCCTTGCCCTAACTTGCGACCGCTGAAACGCGGTTTTGCCTGTCCGCCAAAGCAATTGCAAAGGCGGATTGTCATATATATAAGGTATCATTTATGGCCAAGAATTTACTGATAGTGGAAAGCCCTGCGAAAGCGAAAACGATCGAAAAGATCCTGGGAAAGGATTTCCAGGTAAAGAGCTGTTTTGGCCATATCCGCGACCTCGAAAAAGCCGATATGGGCATTGACGTGGAGAAGAATTTCGAACCCCGGTATATCGTTCCGGCAGAGAAAGAAAAAGTGGTGAAGGAGCTGAAGTCACTCGCTGCCAAATCTGAAGAAGTATGGCTTGCAACGGATGAGGACCGTGAAGGGGAGGCCATCAGCTGGCATCTCTGCGAAGTACTCGGCCTGGACCCCAAAAAAACAAAACGGATCGTTTTCCACGAAATCACTAGACCTGCTATCCTTGAAGCGGTGGAGAGCCCGCGCCGGGTGGATATGAACCTGGTGATGGCGCAACAGGCACGGAGGGTACTCGACAGGATCGTGGGATTCCAGCTAAGTCCAGTATTATGGCGTAAAATGAGCATGCGTAACAATCTCAGCGCCGGGCGTGTGCAGAGCGTTGCCGTGAGGCTGATCGTTGAAAGGGAAAGGGAGATAAATGCTTTCACACCGGTCAGCACCTTTAAGATCGAAGCACTTTTCACTGCCAAAGATGTAGGAGGTAAGAATGTAACCTTTACCGCCGAAGGCAAAAAACAAAATACGGCAGAGAATGCAGAAACTTTTTTGGAAAGTTGTGCCGGCGCTGGTTATAAAATAACTGATATCCAGGTCAAACCTGGCAAACGCTCTCCTGCCCCGCCCTTTACCACTTCCACCCTGCAGCAGGAAGCTTCCCGGAAATTAGGATATGGTGTGTCGCGCACGATGATGATCGCTCAGCGTTTGTATGAGAACGGGTACATCACTTATATGCGTACCGACAGTGTGAATCTGAGCAATACGGCACTAGGGGATATCACGAATACAGTGAAAGGTTTGTATGGCGAACAATACCATCAGTTCCGCAAGTACAAAAGTAAAAACGCCAGTGCACAGGAGGCCCACGAAGCGATACGGCCTACTTATATGAGCAATTCCACCATCAAAGAAGCGGAATGGGCAAAGCTTTATGAACTGATCTGGAAACGTACCATGGCCTGCCAGATGGCCGACGCGGAGTTGGAAAAGACAACGGCAAAGATCGAAATATCAACAAATAAGGAAGAACTCAGCGCCACCGGTGAAGTTTTAAAGTTTGATGGTTTCCTGAAAGTATACCGTGAGGACAAAGATGATGATGAAACGGATGAAGAAGCCAGCGAAGGCATGCTGCCTCCTTTAACGGTGGGACAGGATTTACCGTTGAATGAAATGAAGGCGACGGAACGTTTCAGCCGTCCGCCGGCAAGATATACAGAAGCCTCGCTGGTAAAAAAACTGGAGGAACTCGGCATTGGTCGTCCTTCCACCTACGCTCCCACTATTTCCACGGTATTGAAAAGGGGGTATGTCGAGAAAAGGGATAAAGAAGGTGTGATCCGGTACTTCAGTGTGTATTCACTGAAGAACGATAAGGTGAGCAAGGAATTGTCGCAGGAGACAACGGGTGCGGAAAAATCAAAGTTGTTCCCTTCCGACCTGGGACTCGTGGTGACGGATTTCCTGATCCAGTATTTTGATGATGTAATGGATTATGGCTTCACGGCAAGGATCGAAGAAGAGTTTGACGAAGTAGCCGAGGGAAAAATGAAGTGGAACAAGATGATCGATGATTTCTACAGCCCATTTAAAAAGGATGTGGAGAAAACACTCGAAACGGCGGAGCGCATCAAGGGTGAAAGAGAACTGGGGGTTGACCCGGAAAGCG
>CAZEZE010000176.1:0-6130 GCA_964516445.1 uncultured Chitinophaga sp.
GGTGATGAAAGGATACCCCTTGTTTCGGCGACCGGTTCAACCCGGATGGGAAAAGCTGTTGGGGCAATTGTAGGTGCAAGACTCGGAAGAGCCTTACTGGAACTGGGGGGTAATAATGCGATCATTATTTCCAAAGAGGCAGACTTTGACATAGCGATCCTTGGCGCATTGTTCGGGGCTGTGGGTACCGCTGGCCAGCGTTGCACCACTACCCGCAGGCTGATCATTCATGAAGATGTCTATGATAAGATTACGTCTAAACTCGTTTCTGCTTACCAGCAACTCCGGATCGGTGATCCGCTGGATCCACAGGTGCATGTAGGTCCGCTGATCGATACGGATGCGGTAAAAATGTACCTGCATGCCATAGAGCAATGCAAGGCAGAAGGCGGAAATTTTATCGTGGAAGGAGGCGTACTAACGGGTACAGGCTATGAAAGCGGCTGTTATGTACGGCCCTGTATCGCGGAAGCACAACCGGGATTCAGTATCGTACAACATGAAACATTCGCACCGATCCTCTACCTGCTGAAATATAAAACAATCGATGAGGCCATCGCAGTACAGAACGGAGTACCGCAGGGCCTGTCCTCTTCGATCATGACGCTGAATATGCGCGAAGCCGAGCAGTTTCTTTCTGCGGCAGGAAGTGATTGCGGGATCGCGAATGTTAATATCGGCACTTCCGGCGCTGAGATCGGCGGGGCATTCGGGGGTGAAAAAGAAACGGGCGGAGGCAGGGAAAGCGGCAGTGATGCCTGGAAAGTATATATGCGCCGGCAAACCAACACGATCAACTACAGTACATCGTTACCCCTGGCACAGGGAATCAGGTTTGATGTTTAATAAAACATAAAAATTCGCTTTATTTTCTTAACAGGCAACGGTTTTACGCCTGCCGTTCGTCAAAAAAATCACAAAGGCCCCGCTTTCCGGGCCTTTATTTATGTAAAAATATATGAATGGTAATCAATAATTTTGCGACTTTACCAAATTTACATTTTAAAAGAACCATATGAATAATTCAGTGAAACGTACCTTCCTGATCGCTTTTAGTTTTTCCCTTTGCTTTACCGGTTTTTCCCAAAATGAAGTCCCCAAAGGCTGGCATATGCTTGACAAGGCAAAAGATGGTTATTATGGCATCAGCATTGATAAAGCGTATGAATTTGTTAAAACCAAAAAGATCAAAAGCAATACGGTTATCGTTGCCGTTATTGATTCAGGGGTTGATACCCTTCACGAGGACCTGCGGTCCATTCTCTGGAAAAATGCCAAAGAGATTCCCGGTAACGGTATCGATGATGACAAGAACGGGTATATAGACGATGTGTACGGATGGAATTTCCTCGGCGGGCGTGACGGCCGGAACGTAGAGCAGGATTCTTATGAAGCGGCTAGAGTATATCATAAATTCAAGGATAAGTGGGGTGGAAAAACGATCACGGATATCGGGTCTCTCTCACCGGCCGATGCTTTTGAGTACCAGATGTGGGCCAGGGCGAAGTCGGAGATCGTGGGTGAGGTGAACCCCCTCGAAGTGCTACAGCTTCGCCGTTTTTCGAAGACCATGAAATCCGGCGATTCTGTGATACGCAAGGAACTGAACAAGGAAGAATATTCCTGTAAGGAACTGAACGGATATTCTTCCGGCAATACTTCCGCCACCCGTGTAAAAGAGCTCTTACTGAGATTCTGTAAGGACAATGATAATGAGGAAATAACCAACCAGCAGATCCTTGATCAGCTCGAAGGCGAACTCAATAAAATGGAAGCTTCGGAAGTGGCCCCCAAAAAGTACCGGGCAGAAATTGTGCAGGATAATTACGATGATTTTAATGATAAATTTTACGGCAATGCCAATGTGATGGTCAGTAATAAGTCGGCCCTTCACGGCACCCATGTTTCCGGTATCATCGGGGCCGTCCGCAAGAATGGTCTGGGTATGGACGGCGTGGCCGACAATGTCAGGATCATGACTCTCCGGGCTGTTCCTGATGGTGATGAACACGATAAGGATATCGCGCTGGCGATCCGTTATGCCGCAGACAACGGGGCGCAGGTAATCAATATGAGTTTCGGAAAAAGTTTTTCACCCGAGAAAAAATGGGTGGATGATGCGGTCCGTTACGCTGAAAGCAAAGGGGTACTCCTGGTGCATGCAGCTGGAAATGATGCAAAGAACCTGGATACAACTTTTAATTACCCTTCGCCCCAGTTTTTGGACGGTAAACGCCCCGCCACCTGGATCACGGTAGGTGCGAGCGGCGACCCCAAGGCAGGCGGACTGACGGCCGGTTTCTCCAATTATGGCAAACAGGAAGTGGATGTATTTGCTCCCGGGGTAAAGATCTATTCTACGGTTCCGGGCGGCAATACCTATCAGAATCTCCAGGGCACCAGTATGGCCTCACCGGTAGTTGCAGGTCTTGCCGCTTTTATTATGTCTTATTATCCCAGTTTGAGTGCAGCACAGGTCAAGACCATCATCGAAAAATCCTCGAGTAAACCCGGAACGACGGTTAAAAACCCAGGCAATGATGAAATGGTGAATCTTTCTGAACTGAGTAAATCAGGCGGTATTATTAATGCATATGAAGCTGTTAAACTGGCCGCTGTGACAAAAGGCGAGAAAAAACCCGCTGTTGTAAAACCAGCCACCACAGTAAAACCCGGAAAAAAGGGATGACCCGAATCAAAAAACTAAAAAAAACCCTGCAGCACTTCTGGTACAGCAGGGTTTTTTCGGCTGTAAAACTTGCCGGCCTCTCATAAAAGTTGAGTATTTTGCAGCTTCCATTTAAAAAAAACAAAATGCAGTATAAAGACATTCTTGGCGGACTGATCCTGTTGTCGTTTTCGTATGGATGCGGAAATTCCTCAGCAGACGAAATAAGCGAAACAAAAACAGACAGCACCCTGGCTCCTGTTAATTCCGTTACAACTACGCCGCCTGATACAAGTCCTGTTAAACAACAGGAAGTTGTGATCAATGGCCAGGGAGTGACGACCCAACCGCCGGCAACAACAGCAGTCACCACTAATAAAGCAGGTCTCAACCCGGAGCATGGAAAACCGGGTCATCGCTGTGATATTGCGGTTGGTGCACCGCTTGACAGTAAACCATCAGCCGACTACAAAGCGCCGGAACCTACCGTTACTACAAAGCCAGTTACCACCTCCCCTATCACGATCTCACCAACAACAACAACAACTGCACCGGTTGCCACTACCTCCGTTGCACCCGGGATGAACCCTGCACACGGACAACCCGGACACCGTTGTGATATCGCCGTAGGGGCTCCGCTTAACAGCAAACCAACTTCTACTACAGCGACCACTCAACCCGTTTCATTACAACCGCCTACTACAACTATTACAACTCCTCCTGCCACAACGGCTACCACCACGGTTGCCCCGGGAATGAATCCCGCGCATGGTCAACCCGGACATCGTTGTGATATTGCGGTTGGCGCCCCTTTAAACAGCGCCCCTAAAAAGAACTGATCAGACATGGCAAGACCCGACCTTTCGCGGATACCTGATTTTTTTCATGGTTATATACGGCAGGTAAAGGGCAACGACCTTGCGGAAGTGTTCAAAACGCAGGGTTTGGAAGTCATCCCGTTCCTGGATAACATAGCGCCGGAAAAGACAGGGTACCGTTACGCGGAAGGCAAATGGTCCATGAAAGAAGTACTGCAGCATATCATAGATGCGGAGCGAATATTTGCTTACAGGGCTTTGTGTATTGCCCGGAAAGACAGCACGGCATTCCCTGGTTTTGATGAGAATGCATACGCTGAAAACTCGGCCGCAGATAAACGGGACTGGAAAGACCTGGTGGAAGAGTTCAGGGTGGTTCGCAGGTCGACAGAGCTCCTTTACGCTTCATTTGACAGTGTACAACTCGAAACTTCAGGAACAGCCAGCGGCAAATCAACCTATGTGCTGGGGATCGGATTCATTATTGCCGGGCATGTAAGCCATCATTTCAATATCCTGAAGGAACGTTATTGCTGATAAAAAAAGCCTGGTGATTTCACCAGGCTTTTTTTATTAAAATACAATTTATCAAAATGCTTTTTTGACGGGCTCTTCGGTTGTCTTTGCTTTCACCAGGTTTTGCTGGCCGATCATATCATTCATCACTTTCACCGCCTGGTCGAGGTAAATATCCTTTTGAAGTCCTTTGAGCCAGAATTCAAATCGCTCCTGCTTGCTTTTATCGTTTTCCCAGCGGTTAACTTCCTTGGGAAGTGCGGCGACATCGATTTCGTTTTTCAGTTTCAGCAGGGTTTCCATCTGTTTGATCGTAGTTCGAATCGCCTTTTGCTCCTCCCGGTATTTTTCAAGGCGGAGAGAATAATGCTTGTCGTTCTGCTTGGAAAGCCACTCGGTGCTTTCCTTGATCAACTGGAAGGTATTGTCGTTTTCCAGCCGCTGCTGGCTGAGTTGCTGGATGGTCTTAATGTCGAAACCCGGGTTCCAGTTGGTATAAGCGGCTTTTCCTATCTCATCCCAGGGAAGCGCATCTTCATCGTCTTTTTCACGGACCTTCAGTTGTTCGAGGTTATCGGGTAAAACAATATCGGAATTCACTCCCCTTAACTGGGTCGAACCACCGTTGATCCTGTAGAATTTCTGCAGGGTCAGTTTAACGGTGCCCAGGTCGGAATTGGTCATCGAGAAACCAGTTTCCGTATCGAGTCCGATATTACGTTGCACGGTTCCCTTCCCGTAAGTAGAGGTACTGCCAATGATCACTCCACGGTTGTAATCCTGGATGGCGGCTGCGAAGATTTCGGAAGCGGAGGCACTGAATTCGTTTACCATTACGGCCAGGGGGCCGCTATAAAGCACATTCCGGTCCTTGTCTTTTAGGACGGTTGGTTTGTTATCCCTGTCTTTCACCTGCACGATCGGGCCTTCTTCTATGAACAGCCCGGCCATTTGCACAACATCATAGAGCGATCCGCCGCCGTTGTTGCGGAGGTCGATAATGATACCGTCCACTTTCTCTTCCTTGAGCTTGGTTACTTCCTTGGCAACGTCCACAAAACTGCGGTTGCCATTGGGGCGGTCAAAATCTGCGTAGAATTCCGGCAGGAAAATGTACCCTATCTTGGAACTGCCGTTTTTTACAATGGCGCTGCGGGCAAAGGTCTCGTCCTGGACGATCTCATCCCTGATAAGGGAAATCACTTTGATGGTCCCGTCCTGCTTTTTAACGGTCAACCTTACTTCTGTTCCTTTTTTACCGCGGATCACTTTGACTGCATCCGTTACAACATAACCGGTTAGGTCAACCGGCTCCTCTGCGCCCTGTGCTACTTTGATGATCACATCGCCAACCTGTATCTCACCGGATTTCCAGGCCGGACTCCCGGTCAGCACACTGCTGACTTTAATGTTTCCGTCGTCATACTGCAGTGAAGCGCCGATGCCAAAGAAGCGTCCGCTCATCTCCTCATCAAAATACCGTTTGTCGACCGGCGGAAAGAATTCGCTGTGCGGATCCATTGTGGTGGTGATGGCATTGACAAAAACGCTGAACTTATCATCGTCATTGAATTTATGCCGGTACCGGTCAAAGGTTCTGTCCATCAGTCTTTTTACCTTATCCCTTGCTTCTTTCTCCAGTTCTTCGTCTGATTTAACCACGAAGCCTTCCTTTCCTTTATTTTTTTCACGGCTGTCCAGTAGATCCGTATAGCGTTCGAGAGTCAGGAATTTCAATTTTTTTCTCCAGCGGTCCTTACGTTCTGCTTCATTGGCAGGGTACGCCAGTTTATCACCATCCAGTTCCACTTCTTCATCCTGGGTAAAATCAAAGGGAGCGGCGAGCAGTTTGTTATAAATAACCGATGCTTCCTCTACCCGTGCATTGAAATTAGATCCGGCAGCCAGGAAGAACTCGACAGGAGCGCCTTTCAGCTCATCGTCGAGACGATTTTCGAATTTTTTTAAATTATTCAGGTCACTCTGAAGGAAGAATGACTTATCAGGGTCAAGATCGCCCATGAATTTCTTGTAAACCTTTTTGGAAAACGCGTCATTAATATTCTGGGGGCTGTAATGGGCCTCTGTAAGCATTTTGCCTACGAGCCGGAGGATATCTTCATACTTA
>CAZEZE010000177.1:0-6116 GCA_964516445.1 uncultured Chitinophaga sp.
AGCCACCCGAATTGCAGGAGATTTTTATACGAATAGCGGTAACGAAACAGTACCCGCTGGGGACTACCGGTATAACTATTATCATTAGACGAATTTCCTGCTTTGAGCTCCTGCGACACACGGAACAAAAGACTATGCCCGCCTTCCCCAAAGCGTTTCCGCAATACCTCTTTTTGAGAGCCGGGTACAACCAGCGAAATGAACGGCAACAGCTTCTTTATGGTTGGAATATCCCAGTACGGCACCGCCTGCAATTCATAGATACTGATAAAAAGTCCGAAAAGTTTCCTGTAAGTAATAAAGCTTGCGATCTGCAGGTCGTTGAGCAGGCGGAGTTGACGGAGTTCAACAGCATCAGCCGTGTTGACAGGCAGCGGATCCTTCCTGAACTGCTCCATGTCCTGCAACCAGGCATCATCCTCCGTTTCACCCTGCTCCGCATCCGCGAGGTTTTCGAGTTGCTGCTCCTTGCTGACAGGTATCTCCTGGCAAAAACTGAAAGTGGAATGACGGATCATCACCCATAACAATATGATCAGTGACCGTTTCATTTTTTCACCTTCTTCCAGTCAAACTGCAGCATCAGTCCCGGAGTGATCCCCAGTTGCGGATGATACCGCGTGATGATCTCTACATGAAGATTTCCCTTAGTTAAACCGGCTCCCAGCCAGGCCGACGAAGTGGCCGTTGAAATTCCGCCATTAACCAGCAACTGGGGAACGAACCTGTATTGGATCCCTGCGTTCACATTCAACGGCTGATCTTCTTCTTTAACGATCTCGGCACTGAGAAAAAACTTTTCAGAAGCCTCGTATCCCATTCCAATCGTGTACACCGAGGCCATACGCTCCTCCCCGTCCTTCCCGAATTTTCCCCCTGCGGGATTATCGATATGAATACCTGCATGATACTTTTCCGATAAATGTATCAGGATACCCAGCTCAGCACTTATGGCCGATGCGCTCCCGTAACCGGATGCGATCCGGATACCATTATAATTGAATTGCAGTCCCGCATCCAGCTTTTTCCCAAGCGACCGGGCATAGGCAAGTCCTACCTGGCTTTCGTTGTAATCACTGAACCCGCTAAATGCGGCTTTCATTCCGAAATTCCCGGGGCCTGCATTGATTCCGATCACTGCACTGTAGTGACTAAGTTCAGGGAGCAAATATTTTCTCTCGCCATAAACGGCCATTGTGGATGATTTCAACCGGGCCAGTGCGCCCTGGTTCGTTGTAAATGAAAAAAGGTTGGATTGGTTCAGGCTATAAGCGCCCAAACCCGTACCGGCTGCTGCAAGGGGGCGCCGGAGCGCCTGTGCGGAAATATCAAAGCCAACTATTAAGAGGAGCAAACCCCACAAGAACCATTTACCCACGTTTACCTGATTTACACCTGAAAATTAAAGACCGGATACAGCCCGGCAATTATTAAAACACCGGAATTTTTCGGGGTTTTAAACCTCCTCAAAAGCTACATTTGCGGCATGGAAATACTCGACGGAAAAAAAGCCGCGCAGGCGATCAGGGAAGAACTGAAAATGGAAGTGGCGCAATTAGCCGCGGAAGGTAAAAAAATACCTCACCTGGCTGCCATACTTGTTGGCAACAACGGCGCCAGTGAAACCTATGTGGCCGCCAAGGTCAAAGCCTGCGAAGAAGTGGGCTTCCGGTCCACCCTGATCCGCTTTGAAGCCGATGTACCCGCCATCAGGCTGCTGGAAAAAGTGGAGGAACTGAATAACGACCCGGATGTGGACGGCATTTTAGTCCAGCTTCCCCTGCCCAAACATATTCCTGAAAGCGATGTCATCGATACAATAGATCCCGAAAAGGATGTAGACGGATTTCACGCGGTGAATGTGGGTAAGCTGGTGCAGGGATTGCCCGCTTTTGTTTCTGCCACCCCGCATGGTATCATGCTGCTGCTGGCACACTATAAAATTGATACCAAAGGAAAACATGCCATCGTGATCGGCCGCAGCAATATTGTGGGCAGACCCATGAGTATTTTACTGAGCGCCAATACCAGTCCCGGAAACTGTACGGTTACACTCTGTCATTCTCATACTAAAAATTTAAAGGAACTCTGCCTGCAGGCCGACATCATTGTGGCAGCGCTGGGCAAACCTGAATTTGTTACGGCCGATATGGTAAAAGAGGGCGCCGTGGTCATTGATGTAGGTATTACGAGAATGGAAGACAGTACACGGAAGAGCGGTTACAGGCTCAGGGGTGATGTGCAGTTTGAAACGGTAGCTCCCAAATGTTCCTGGATCACACCGGTACCGGGGGGTGTGGGGCCTATGACGATCGCGGCACTGATGAAGAATACTTATCAATCTTGTTTGATGAAGAACTAAAAGATCCAAGAACCAAGCATCAAGAACCAAATAAATTAAAAAATAAAAAATCAAAACAGAATCCTGCAGAATTAGGTTTCCCCTTTAGATCCAGGTTGATTCTTTTTAATTTTTCTTTTAATGATTTGTACAAATGAGCACTGAACTTCCGGTAATGGAACATTTTTATACCCTCCAGGGTGAAGGCTATCACCAGGGAAGGGCGGCGTACTTCATCCGGCTGGGAGGTTGTGATGTGGGTTGTGTGTGGTGTGATGTGAAGGAGAGCTGGGATGCTTCAGTACACCCGTTATTTGATGTCAGAGATCTGAGGTCTGAAGTCAGAAAGACCCCGGCTGAAATAGTGGTTATAACCGGCGGTGAGCCATTGATGTACAACCTGGATGAACTTACTTCTGAACTGCAGGATGCGGGATTAAAAACGCATATCGAAACCTCTGGTGCGCACCCGATGAGCGGCCATTGGGACTGGATCTGTCTTTCTCCCAAAAAATTCAAAGCGCCGTTGCCGGAGATCCTGCCATTAGCAAACGAACTCAAGATCGTGGTTTATAATAAGTCGGACTTTGAATGGGCCGAAAAATACGCAGCCCTGGTATCCTCCTCCTGCCGTCTTTACCTGCAGCCTGAATGGGATAAAGCCGCCGAAATGACTCCCCTTATCATTGACTATATCAAATCTGACCCGGAATGGGAACTGAGCCTGCAACTGCACAAGTATATCCAGGTGCCCTAAGCAACGTTTTGGCCGCTATTTTCCTCTTTCAGCAGGAGTAAATTTGAAGTAGTTTCGCTTTTTAATTGTTAATCCTTTACATGAAAATCCTCCGGTCCTTTATTTCTCCCGTTGTTTTACTTTTCACTATTTCCATTTCTGAAGCCCAATCGTATGACCCGGCCAAAGTGAATCCCAAAGCTGTCGCCTTATACACCCAGGCCCAGGAAAGAGCCGGGGACGGGAACTATGCCAGTGCGGCGGGTTTATTGCAGCAGGCCATTGAAACCGACAGGAATTATGTAGACGCTTACCTGGCGCTCGGCAGCGTATTCGGTATCCTAAAGAATTATCAGACCAGCGTGAATCATTTTGAAAAAGCCTTCAGCATAGACCCGGTATATACCATCAATTATAAATTCTCCTATGCCGGTTACCTGGCCGGGCTGGGACAATTTGAAAGGGCCCTTGCCGCGATCAACGAACTCCTTGAAAAAGCGCAGCCTAAAAATCAAAAGCGGCTGAAAGAAGCGGAAACAAGAAAAAAATCGTATGAGTTTGCCCTGAACTACGCAAAGAACAACCCAGATTCCAATTATGTATTTGCCCCAAAGAATATGGGCAGCACTGTGAACAGCGGCGAATCGGAATATTTTCCTTCCCTGACCATCGATGGCAGCGAACTGATCTTTACCCGTAAACTCGGCAATACCAACGAAGATTTTTTCACCAGCGCCAGGAAACCGGGAGGCGAATGGGATATTGCAAAACCAGTGGGTGGTGAAGTGAATACCCCGCAAAGTGAGGGTGCACAACATATCTCTTCGGATGGCGACTGGCTGGTCTTCACCGGTTGCTACCGCCCGGATGGAATGGGGTCCTGCGACATTTATATTTCCTATAAAACGCCCGGTGGCTGGTTAACTCCGGAAAACCTCGGAAGGGTGATCAACTCCGACCAGTGGGAATCGCAACCCTGCCTCTCCCCTGACAAACGCGACCTCTATTTTGCCAGCAAACGCAACGGTGGCTATGGCGGAAGTGATATCTATGTATCGCACCTTTTACCCGATGGCAGATGGAGCTACCCGGAAAACCTGGGCCCGGGTATCAATACCCCGGGAGATGAGCAATGCCCTTTCATACATGCCGATAACCAGACACTTTATTTCACTTCGAATCACTGGCCGGGATACGGTGATGAGGACCTTTTTTACGTACGCAAACAACCCGGTGGCAAATGGACAGCGCCGGAGAACCTGGGTTATCCCATCAATACCATTGACCGGGAAGGAACCTTATTCATTGCCGCTGATGGCAAAACCGCCTACTATGCCAGCGACCGCAGCGATTCCAAAGGCGGATTGGACCTGTACAGTTTCGAACTGCGTGAAAATATCCGACCCTTCAAAACTCTTTGGGTGAAAGGAAAAGTCTTTGATAAAAAGACCAGCACTGGGATCGCTTCCTCCGTTGAACTGACGGACCTGGCCAGCAAACAGGTCATCAGCAAAGTGGTGACCGATGAAGGGGGAAATTATTTTATTACCCTGCCGGTTGGAAAAGATTATGCTTTTACGGTAAACCGGAAAGGCTACCTTTTTTATTCTGACCAGTTCCTGATGGCTCACCGTTCACCGGATTCCACGTACCAAAAAGATATTCCTCTTACCCCGATCGAGACCAATGCCAGCATTGTACTGAAGAATATCTTTTTTGATTCCAACAAATCCGAACTGAAAACCGAATCACAATCTGAACTCGACAAACTCGTTCAACTGCTCAACGAAAATCCCGGGCTGAAGATCGAGATCAGCGGACACACAGACAATGTGGGCAAACCTTCCGATAACCTAACCCTGAGCAATAACCGCGCTAAGTCTGTAATAGATTATCTCATCAGTAAAAATATTCCCCCGCAACGGCTGACCGCAAAAGGCTACGGCGAAACCCGCCCTGTTGCGGATAACAAAACTGACGAGGGAAGGGCGATGAACCGGAGGACGGAGATGCGTGTAATCAGTCAATAGTCCGCAGTCGGCAGTCCACAGCCAGGTTTCGACAATTCCGGGTTCACTTTCTCGTGGCGGACTCAGGAACTGATTGCTTTCGGTTTCTGACTGAAGACTGTGGACTGCGGACTGTCGACTGTGGACTGCCGACTGAAAATTTTCCCTAAATTTGATCGTGCAGCAAAGGATTAGTGAAAATGAAATCAGAACTTCTTTACCAGATCGCTTTAACCCTGGTTCCCCAGATAGGCCCCGTACAGGCCAAATTGTTACTGCAGCATTGCGAACCCGAAGAGATCTTCCACGCTAAAAAACATTTCCTTGAAAAAATGGAAGGAATCGGCCCGGTAAGAGCAGCCTCCATTAAAAGATTCAACGATTTTCAAAAGGCGGAAGAAGAAATAAAATTCATT
Source organism: uncultured Chitinophaga sp. (assembly GCA_964516445.1). Lineage (GTDB taxonomy): Bacteria > Bacteroidota > Bacteroidia > Chitinophagales > Chitinophagaceae > JJ008. The sequence continues at coordinate 5,503 of CAZEZE010000177.1, forward strand.
GAGAAATTTAAGATCCGGCCGCTTTTTCTTACCGATAAGGATTATCCGAAACGATTGCTGAACTGTTATGACTCTCCCACATTGCTTTACTATAAAGGAGAAGCGGACCTGAACGCATCAAAGATCATCGCCGTGATCGGTACAAGGCATCATACGGATTATGGCAAACAGGTCACGGAGAAACTTATGAAGGACCTGGCCGCGCAGCAGGTAACGGTGATCAGCGGGCTGGCTTTTGGCGTGGATGCCATTGCCCATAAGTCGGCCATGAAAAATGGTTTGCCCACTGTGGGCGTGCTTGCGCACGGGCTCGACCAGGTCTATCCCTGTGAACACGCGGGACTGGCTAAAGAAATGCTGAAACATGGTGGCGGTTTGCTGACAGAATTTCGCAGCGGTGCTAAACCCGATAAACATAATTTTCCCAGCCGCAACCGGGTGGTGGCGGGCATGTGCGACGCGACCATCGTGATCGAGACCGACGTAAAGGGCGGCAGCATGATCACCGCTGAACTGGCCAATGGGTACAACCGGGATGTATTTGCCGTTCCGGGAAAGATAACAGATCCTAAAAGCGCCGGCTGCAATTACCTGGTCAGGACCAATAAGGCGCA
>CAZEZE010000178.1:0-6110 GCA_964516445.1 uncultured Chitinophaga sp.
AGTAGCAACAATCTTTTTGGGAGCAGCTGCAGAATGATGGTTTTCATTTCCCTCTTTGTTATTAGCTACGTATTACCGACTGCATGACTGTATGACTGCCCGACTGCAGACTGCCCGACTGCAGACTGCCCGACTGTAGACTGAGTACTGTCGACTCTAGTCACACTCTATTAAAATCCCCCCTCCAGTTCTTTATCGACATCTTAATCTCCTTCTGCGACAGTTTTTCTTCAACCGCTCTCTTCGCAAGTGCCGGTAACTCTTCATCGCTGGCAAAACGCAGGGCGATAATCTGTCCAAGCCTTAATTGTTTGTCGAGTGGTTTGCCCGTTAGAATATAGAACCGGAAATTTTCTTCTGCACGAATAGCCCTGTCCTGGGCCTTTAGGGCAAAAGCCCTTGCATACCAGAATAAAAGGGACAATACAAGGAATACTACGATCAACAGAGCCGCCGAATAATGCGAGGAAGCATCGGAATGCAATAAGTTTATAATGCTGCCAATCAGGCCGGCAAGGATCAGTAGAAATGTTACGCCGTGATAGTTTGGAACAAGTCTTACGTGGTTCTTAAAATTTTGCTGCTTCATAATAAGTAGAATATGTGTTGATTAGATGAATATAAGTGGAATTTGCAGAAACTGCAAGGCAAAAAAGGTCAATTGCAAAATTCAATTGGGGCTTGACACCGGTTCGAAAGTAGCTTTATCCTGCCAATTTAAAAAAACAGAAATGAAACACTTTCTCCTCATTTTATGGTGGGCCGGTTTTCTTTTACAGGCATGTACTAAACCTGAGTTAACTGTCGGTAGTGGATCTTCAACGCCTAATCCCCCTCAGCTCAAATGGACCTTTTATTCGCCGCCGCCACCTGCACCCGGCACAGCAGGAACCATTCTCGTGGATGCGACCCGCGATGGCGGAGGATGGTGGTATCCGCAATATGAAGGCACCGGGTTTTCATCAACTGAATATCACCAGGGAAAAAAATTGGCAGATTACCTGAAAAGCCTGGGGTATAAAGTGGATGAACTGCCCCGCGGCACCGCCATCAGCAGGGAACTTTTGGCTAGTTACAAATATGTGATACGTGCCGGTTGCTTTGGGACTTATTCCGCCGGGGAATTGGAAGCTTATACATCTTTCCTGCAGCAAGACAGCTCCTCCCTCTTTTTAATACAGGATCACCTAAGTAATGGATCAAATGACCCTTTATCTATTAGCCTGGGCGTTATGTTTGAAGGAAGTGTGCATGGCACAATCAGCTATTTTGCAGAGCACCCTGTAACCAATGGTGTTTATTCCATCCCTTTCATAGCCGGCTCGGTTGTTTCAAATCCCGATCCCCAAAAGGTCTCCCTGTTGGGTTCCCTTGCCCCCGCACCGGGTGAAGAAGGGTTTACAAAAGGGGTGATGGGAATTGTACATCATCCCCGCTCCAAAATATTTTTTATAGGGGATATCAACGGGCTCGAAACAGTGCCCCAGCCTTTCACAAAAAACCTTATCGATTGGCTGTTCCGTTGAGTGCTGCGATGTTTTGCTTTTCCTTACTGAGGACTGAAGACTGAAGACTGAGGACTGACGACTGCCAACAGACGACTGCCTACTTCAAAACATCCAGCACCTTAAACATCTTGCTCACCACCGGAGCAGTTTTGCCATTGTAATTATTCACTAGGAAAGAAAAGATATACTCACGGCCATCCTTTGATTTATGATACCCGCAAAAACCCTTTACATCGCTGATGGTGCCGCTCTTCATGGTCATGCCGTTGTATTCGGGCAGGGATTGTAAGAAAGAAGGGTACCAGTCCTTTATCCTGGCATATTTCAGAATCTCCACCTGTGCATGGGTGGTCACCCGGTTCAGCGGGGAAAGACCCGAACCGTCGTAAATATTTAATTCTTCTTCATCAAGACCTTTTTCTTTCCAGAATTTTCTAACGATGGCTACACCGCTGTCTGTTGAACCATATCCCTGTTTTTGAAAGGCAAATGTTTTTATCAATGCCTCGCCATAAAGGTTGATGCTTTTTTTATTGAACCAGTAGATGATGGAATCGAGAGAAGGAGAATAATGCGTATATATAATAGTTGGCTGGGTTTCGGGTTGCTGTCTTAAACTGGTCTGTAAAAGATCAGTTGCCCTAGTTGCAAATACGATTTCCCCTAACCTTTTAACAAACTGTGCCGGCGGATCCGGCAGGGCCCCTGAAATAGTGAAATTATCTTCATTTACCGGGATCGTACCCCTTACAATACCCTGTTTACCGGAAACCGGAAAATAGATATAGGCATTATCCCCGCTTCCCGCTTTGGCGGAAACTGCTTCTGAAATAAGGGTGTGATCATACAATGCCGGTTCCGTAAGAACTATATCTACCTTATCTCCGGTCCGGGTACCTGATTTCAGCTTAATATCAAACTGGTTTTCCCGCCAGTTTAATGCACCGGCACCGGCCCCGTAATAATTCGCAATATCCTGCCATATCCAGCCGTCGGGAATTTGTTGCGAACTCCAGCCTGCCTGGTTGATGATCACGGTAGAATTTAAAGGTTTTGGTACATCAGAAAATCCTTTTTCGATCCTGCCCAATATGCTTTTTTCGTTTGTTGAAATCCAACGCCAGCTCCCGAAAGTCGGGTCACCCGATGGCTTAATATACAGGCTGGCTTCATTTTTTTGTTCTAAAATTCCGAATTCGGTAGCATACCTAAAGTCCTTTCCCAGCAACTCAAAAGCGGTAACACTGGTAATGATCTTCTGCGTGGAAGCCGGTGCCAGTCCTTTTTGCGAATTCCTGTCAAAGACAACCTGCCCGGATTTCGCATCGATCACATAAAGCGAACTGGTAGCATGTTTTAACTGGCTGTCGCTTTCAAACTGGTTAAACGCCTTTTGCAGCCGCTGGGTCACCGTTTGCGCAGATGCACCTCCCCACAGGAACAGGAAAAAAACAATAAATCGGTGTCCCCGGGTTGAACATTGAATATTGTCCATTGAACATTGAAAATTTAGTAAAAGCAAATTTAGCCATCTGCTACCTTTGCAACCTATGGGAATTGTTAATGCCTCCATCATCACTATCGGCGATGAATTACTGATCGGGCAGACCATTGATACCAATTCAGCCTTTATCGCCCGGGAACTGAACAATATCGGTGTCTGGGTGCGTCGAAGAGTGGCCGTTGGCGATGATTACGATGATATCTGGGACGCTTTGGAAGAGGAAGGAGAAGATTCCGATATTGTTATCATCACAGGGGGATTGGGTCCAACAGCTGATGATATCACCAAACCGCTGCTCCGTGATTATTTTGGCGGCAAACTGGTAGTAAATGAAAAAGTCCTGGAACATGTAAAGCATTTATTTGAAAAGATCTACCGTCGTCCCGGTCCGATCCTCGAACGTAACCTGAAACAGGCCGAAGTGCCGGATAATTGTATTGTGCTGCATAACAAGAAAGGGACGGCGCCAGGGATGTGGTTCAGGGCCTCCGGCCCCCCTGCCACCAGAAGGGGGGAACGAGAAAAAGCCTCCCCAAACCCCGGCAAAGGAGGAGCCCCCCTAAATCCCCCACAAGGGGGGACTTTAGACTCCGATAATTTTAAGGGTCCTTATCATTACAGGATCTCAGACCCTGCTGTTTATGGGATGCTAAAAAAATTCGTCAATGAAAATAGAAGTAACCCAACAGATGCTGAAAAACAACTTTGGGAGATTTTGAAAGGCAGAAAAATCGCAGGCTTTAAATTCAGAAGGCAACATATTATTGGCTCTTATATTGCTGACTTTGTCTGCATTCCTGAAAGATTGATTATTGAAGTTGATGGGTTAATTCACCAGGTTCCAGAAAATAAAGCCAGTGATGAGGAACGAACAAAAAATCTAAACAGACTTGGCTTTGATGTTATACGGTTTACAAATAAACAAGTACTCCATGATACGGATTTTGTTATAAACAAAATACTGCTATGCTTAAAGAAGGAAAATTTAAACCTATCAGACTCTGAAGTCCCCCCTTGTGGGGGATTTAGGGGGGCTTCTACAACGGAGGGCAGGGAGGCTCAATCCGGAAGGGCCATTTTTATCTCCCTGCCCGGCGTCCCTCACGAAATGAAAGGATTAATGATGGATGAAGTCATACCCCGGATCCTGAAAGAATTCACGCTACCCGCCATCGTTCACCGTACCGCTTTTACCGCCGGACAGGGAGAATCCGTGATCGCGGAAATGCTGAAGGATTTTGAACCTTCACTGCCGTCGCATATTAAACTGGCCTACCTGCCTAATTACGGCATGGTGAAACTCCGTTTGACTGCAAAAGGCAATAGCAAAGGTGAAGTGGAAAAAGAACTGCAGCCTTATTTTGAACAACTCCAGTTTTTAGTGAAAGATTGTCTCGTTACAAACGAAGATGAAGGACTGGAAGTGGTGATCGGAAAGGTTTTAAAGGCCATGAACAAAACAATGGGAACGGCCGAAAGCTGTACCGGCGGCTATATCGCCCATCTCATCACTTCCGTTCCCGGATCTTCCGCTTATTTTAAAGGCTCCGTGGTGGGCTATGCCAACGAAGTCAAGGAAAATATTTTGGGCGTCAGTCATGAAACCCTGGGCATATTTGGGGCAGTCAGCGAGGAAACGGTAAAGGAAATGATCACAGCAACTATTAAAAAACTGAATGTGGATTATGCCCTTGCCACTTCCGGTATCATGGGGCCGGGCGGGGGCAGCCCGGAAAAACCGGTGGGAACTGTCTGGATCGCTGCCGGCAATAAGAATAAAGTCGAAACGCTGAAGCTTAATCTTCGGTTTGACCGGGAAAGAAATATCAGCATGACAGCCTCTGCCGCACTCAATTTTCTCCGCCAATTCATCCTTTCTGAACATTGATATTCAGGATGTAAGGGATTAACAGGAAAACTTTACCTTTGACTCGAACGATTGTGAAAACCTGCACCGGGATGTTTACCTGTGTTGCTTACGATCCCAATCTGAAATATTCAATCAATAATCTTAAATTAATATATGGCTCTCGTTGACCTGATAATGCCAAAACTCGGTGAAAGTATCATGGAGGCCACCGTGCTGAAATGGCATAAGCAACCGGGTGATTCAGTTAAAATGGATGAGACCATACTGGAAATTGCAACAGATAAAGTTGACAGCGAAGTGCCCAGCACGGCCGCGGGTGTTATCGAGGAAATTCTTTTTAATGTGAATGATGTGGTGCCGATCGGGACCGTCATAGCCAGGATCAGGACCGGCGCCGCCGAATCTATTACAACTGCTCCCGTCATCAGTACGCCTGCCAAAGAATCCTTCTCCCAACCCGCACAGGAAGCGGTTGTAGTGGAGTCGTTTAAACCGCAAGCCACCGGCCATAAACCACAATCTTCGAATGGTTCAGCCAATCGTTTCTATTCTCCGCTGGTACTGAATATCGCCGCCAGTGAGGGGGTGAGCATGACCGAACTGGAAGCGATACACGGAACCGGCAATGAAGGAAGGGTGACGAAGAAGGATATTTTGCAGTATGTTGGCATGAGAAAGGCTGGAAAAGCTTCGGGCTACGAGCCGCGAGTTTCGAGCCAGCAGGATATAGCCGTAGTAAAAGAGGCGACCCCTCTCACAGCTCAAAGCTCACAGCTTACAACTTATACCGGAGGCAACGTAGAGATAATAGAGATGGACCGCATGCGAAGACTGATCGCCGATCATATGGTGCGGAGCAAGCAGACCAGTCCGCATGTGACCAGCTTTACCGAAGCCGATGTGACCAGCCTGGTGATGTGGAGGGACAGGGTGAAGAAGGAATTTGAAAAAAGGGAAGGAACAAAGATCACCTTCACTCCTCTTTTCATTGAAGCAATCGTTCGTTGTATCAAAAAATTCCCGCTGATCAACTGTTCACTCGACGGTAACAATATCATCATTAAAAAAGATATCAATATCGGCATGGCCACGGCCCTCCCCAGCGGCAACCTGATCGTACCGGTGATCAAAAACGCGGATCAACTTAACCTGGTAGGACTGACCAAACAGGTGAATGGGCTGGCGGATGCAGCCCGCAACGGAAAACTAAAGGTCGACGATACTTCCG
>CAZEZE010000179.1:0-6086 GCA_964516445.1 uncultured Chitinophaga sp.
CCTGAAACCTTCTGATCCGTAGTCAGATGCTCTATTCAGTTGAGCTACGGGACCTTCAGTAAAAGCGCCGGAACCTTGCCCGGCGGAGTTCCCTTTCAAAGCCTCCGTTCAAGTAAAAAAAATATTCGGATATGCTTTCGAAAGCGGGGTGCAAATATAGCATAAAATGTCAAGCGAAAAAAACGATCGGGGTGTTACCGTTCCCTCCATTTCGGATAATATTCATCCATCAGATCCTGGAAGCCTTTCAGGTTGTGCAATCCTTCCATATCCGGGTCATCGAGCAATGCATTGAAACTCTTGAAACCGCGGAGGAAGGCCTGTCGAAGGTTGAGGATGGCCTGTTCCGGTTGCCTGGCAAGGGCAAGGCTGGCCGCGAGTTCATAAAAGGCCTTGTTCCTGGTGGGATCATTGATCACTGCTTTTCTCAGGTAAAAGATCGCCTGGTTATATTGCTGCAACGCATGGTATAATAACCCGAGATTATGGGCGGGGGCATAACCGCTGCTGTCTAACCGATAAGCCTGCTGCAGATACAGTCTTGCCGAATCATACAACTCCAGCGCCATGTACGCCTGGCCGGCATTCGTATACGCGGGTGTATACGTGGGATCCTCTGCAATGGCCCGTTTAAAATAATAAGCCGCCGAATCATACTCCTTCATATCCTCATAAAAATTACCGATAGCATGCCAGGCCTGCACGCCCGTACTGGCCCTTTTGAAGATCTGTTTCTTAAAATAATACCCGGCAGAGTCATACTGCTTTAACTGGCGGAATAGGACAGCCAGGTTGGCCCAGATAACCGGGTTCTCCGGATCGATCTGGCGGGCTCTTTGCATATATATCCGGGCTGAGTCGTACCGCTTTAATCCCTGTAACACCAGTCCCATATTACTGAGCGATTGCGCATTGGCAGGATCCTGCATCAGGGCCCTGCGTATATATATCCTAGCAGAGTCATACCTTTTCTGATCCAGGAAGACCATACCCATATCATTCATGAAAATATCGCTTGTCGGATCAATAAAGGAAATGCCCTTCAGCAGGTTTGTTACAGAATCCAGCTGGTTCATCAGGCGGAACACACGGATCAGGTTATTGGACGAGGGCTTGTGATCGGGACGTATCTGCAGGGCCTTTCTGAAATAGAGTTTAGCTGTATCATAATTCTTGTCATCGGCATAAATGGCGCCTATATTATTCAGGATGGACGGATTACCCGGATCCATTTTCACCGCCTGTTCAAAATAATAGAAAGTGGAATCGGCTTTTTTCAGTTCCTTATGCACCAGCCCGATGTTCAGCAGCGCGAAGGCGGAATAGGGATTTATATTCAGGGCATTCCGGTAGAAAAAATTAGCGGAATCATACTGCTTCAGGAAAAAAGAGGCGCGGCCCAGGTTGTTGAAAGCCTCTTCATAATTGGAGTCCAGTTCCGTAGCCATCCTGTAATACACTTTGGCCGAATCATATTGTTTCAGGTCGCGGTAAAAATTACCGATATATACATTCACAATGGATTTATCCTTGTAATTCGCAAAGGCCTGGCTGTAATAAATCCGGGCAGAATCAAATTGCCCGTTCTCAAAGAAAGTTTTGCTCAGGCCGTTATAGGCGCTGATCAGTTTGGAATCGGCGAGAATAGCGCGCTTGAAATAAGCGATCGATTTATCGAAACTCTTCCGGTCGTGATAGATCCACCCGATATTATTGCTCGCATACGCGTTGGACGGGTCTAGCGCTAATGCTTTTTCATAATTGGAAAGGGCCGAATCCGCTTTGGAAAGGGAGTAGAAATAATGACCCAGGTCCACATAGGCATCGGAATTGCCGGGATTCAGTTCGATCCCTTTCCGGTAATACCGGATGGCGGAGTCGGGCTTATTCAGAATTTTATAACAATATGCCAATGTGAGGTAAGGATAACGCCATTTGGGTGCCATCTGTATCGCCCGCTTGGCGTAGATCACGGCACTGTCCGGTTTTTTATTGTCCAGGTGCAGCGCGGCGATCGTCTGAAGCACATAGGCCGCATTCTTTTCCGTTGAATAGGCCGTATAGGCATAGTCGAAGGCCTTGTTGATCTCCACCTGCCCCTTGCCCCTTCCGAAATAGCCCCGTGCCTTGAAAAAATACATCCTCCCCATCAGTGATTTCGCAAAATCGGGATCATCCTCCTTGACAATATTGATGGCCTTCTCCAGCATGGTTCCCACTTCCGAGAATTCCAGCCGCGCCACTTTCTCCATCCGGTCGAGACTGGCGTCCACTTCATCGGTCTTTTCATCCTCGTCGATCTGTGAACGCATCTTTTGAATGGCGGCCGGGTCCTTGCAATCAAGGTAAAGATTGATCTTGCTTTGTGCGAAATTGATAAACTCAACGGCAAGCGTGGACTGGGCATCCGTGGTATAGGAATCGTTGGGATAATTTTTGGCCATCAGGTCATAATAATATTCGGCCGAGTTCCTGCCAATGAGCCGGCTTTCCTTTACCGCGGAATTGAAAAGGTTATAGGCTTCCATGATGGCCGTATCCCTTGCCGCTGCACTTATTCTTCTTCTCCCATTTCCGCGGAATGAATTTCCGCCGCCGCTTTTTTTCCTGTTTTCCATCCATTTTTTCAGGTAAGCAGGGTCCACAGTACTGACTACTTTATCCTGAACTTCTGAAAAGAAATAGGGCTCCTGTTTGTTCTTGAATTGCTTTGCCGCAATGACAGGAACATATTTATCTACGTACTTCTTCAGTTCTTCTACTGTTACCTTGCTATCCGGTGTTCCCATAGAATCAGCCATTCCGCTGAGGCCATCCACCAGGTACCAGGTGAACAACCCATGTCCGCCGCCTAAATTGGGATCCTCCCAGGACCTTTGACCAGACTGTGAGGCGAGCATGATTATCTCCCCTACCCTGACCTCTGAGATCGCCGTTGAAAAAAAACTACTGCCTTCTACTCCGCCAGGCAGTTGATCGCCCGTGCGGCAGGCATCCATCACCAGGAAAACATCAACCCCCTTCCTGGCTTCCTTGGCTATAATATTTAGTTTAATATTCAGCATGGGTATTGCGCTGATCTGATAGTTATTCTTGTCGCCGGCGGGATTACAATCATACGGCAGGTAAAAAAACAGGTTTTCATCAATCGCATCCCCGTGGCCTGCCAGGTAAATAAAAAGCCTGTCTCCTTTCTGCAGTTTTTTAGCTTTCAGCCATGCTGGTCCTTTCACCTGGAAATTGGCAGAAGTGGCCGTCTCGTCAGCCAGGTAGTAGATATTGTCATCCTTGAGACTCCCGCCGGAAGGAGATTTAAGAAAATTCCGAAACATTTCTGCGTCGCTTACGGCATACTCAAGAGGCTTCACATACTTGTACTTGGAAACACTCATGATCAATGCAAAGGTCTGGGGGCCGGTGATGGTTGTGTCCCTTGGCTTGGGGGGGCCCACCTGGGCAGAAAGGCTGCCCGCCGACAGGAGAAAAAGAAGGAAGACTATGGGAAGGAAAAAACGCATAAATTTAGACTCTAATTTACGGATTTACAGGAGAATGTAATTTTACCGGTTTAAAATTTCCCTGGCCCTTCCATTTCAGGTTGCGAAGAGGCCCTTAAAAGTTGCAACACTCTGTTAAATTATGGTTTCATTTATTCAAAAAACCGCTAAACGACATCAACCTCTCAGATGAAAAAACCACTGCATAAACATATTGGTCACCAGGCTAAAAAAGTGGGCGGCCATTTTACCAAATACCTGTATGAAAGGGACACCATTTTTGCCACCCTTTGGGTTTTCATCTTCATTGTAGCGCTTGGTTCCATACCCCTGAACCTGGGTATCATGAACCCCGTAAAACTGGGACTCAAGGATTTTGATTTTAACGACCTCAGCTATTCCAAACTGGGCAAGGCCAGCACCACCCCCATCGACAACCGGATCGTGATCGTCAATATCGGGGCTTCGGACCGCGAAGGGATCGCCATGCTGATAGAGAAAACGGCCACCTTTAAACCCAAGGTAATGGCGCTGGATGTGCTTTTCGACGGACCCCGCGACCCCTATAAGGACTCCCTGATGAATGAAGCATTTCGTAAAAACAGCAACCTCATTGCCGCCCGTAAACTGGTTCCAACCGGCAAGGATGGCGATATTTTCAACTTTGCAGGTGTTTATTTTAAGACCGCTGCAACCTATGCCCATGTTAATTTCTTCAATGAAGAAACATCCACCATCCGGTATTTTGAGCCTTTTCAGAAAGATCATTCAGGAAAGCTGTTTGCTTCCTTTCCCACGGAGATCGTAAAGGCTTACGATAAGGCCGCTTATGAAAAACTGGAGAAAAAAGGGCCCAAAAAGGTCATTATCAACTATACGCGGCGGACCAACCAGTACCTGGTGGTGGAGGGTGAAGATCTGCTGACGGACAATGTGGATCCTTCTGCCATTGAAGGGAAGATCGCACTTTTGGCTTATGTTAACACAAACCCGCACGATATTGAGGATAAGAAATTTACACCCATGAACGAGAAGTTCGCGGGTAAATCGATCCCTGATATGAATGGAATCATCGTCCATGCCAATATAATTTCAATGGCCCTGGATAAAAACTATATAAAAAAAGTACCTTTGTGGCTGACAGTGCTGATCGCCGTATTTGTTTGCTGGCTGCACATGTCCTTCTTCGTCCGTTACTACCTTGAAAGCCATATCTGGTTCCATTTAGTAGCAAAGATCCTGCAGGTCGGTTCGGCCATATTTTTTGTCTGGCTCGGGATCTACCTGTTCGACAAATACCGGTTAAAAGTGGACCTTAAACTGAGCCTGATCACGATCGTGATGGCGGTGGATGTAATCTACTTTTATGAAGCCTGGGCAGTGTGGATGCATAAAAAATTCGATTATCGCACCATCTTCAAACCGCATCATCATTAAATGAACTGTTTACTACATAAAACCTTAAACCCAAACAGATGAAAAAGTTACCATTCCTTATCCTTTTTCCCGCCCTCGCAGTGTACGCATCTGCCCAGAACCAATACCTCCTTTACAGCTATAAGGGAAATGTATCGGTGATCGAAAACAAGGTCGAAAGCAAGGCCAAGGCCGGAAAACCGCTGAGCAATACGGCCACGCTGAAGATCGCGCCCGGCGGTACGGTGACCCTGATCTGCAATGAAGCGGCTATGTTCACGCTTACCAAATCAGGCACATTCCCCATGACCAGTTTTGGCGATTCCTGCAAGATCGTCAACAGCTCTGTCAGCGCTAACTATGTAAAATATGTTTGGGCGCAGATGACCAAACCCTCCGGTTCTGCCGGCAGTAACCGCAAGGCCTATATGAACACCGTGGGTGCCGTCAGCCGCTCTATCAATAATATATGGGTAGACCCCCGCCTGGATACCGTGAATTATTCCAGCGGCGAGTTCCCTCTTTCCTGGAAATCCTACGCGGAAGCCAAGGAATTCGATTTCTTCCTGTACAACCCCGATAATATCGCGGAGCCTTTTTATTCCACAACGGTTGATAAGCTCAAGATCTCCATTCCCGCCATCAGCGCCCGTCTCAAACCCGGAAACTCATATTTCTGGATTTCCGCGGTGAAAGGCGAGGAGAATGAAGAGCGAAAAATACTCAACTATGTAACAAAAGAAACCTTTAACAACGTACTGGAAAATATCAAGGCGCAGGGCGCGGCTTTTGAAGCCCCTGCCGAACAGGCTTACCGTATCGCTTTTATGCTGGAAGATGCACATTATCTTTCCGAGGCCTACCAGTATTATTCCAAAGCAGCTACCCTGGATTCCACGAATGTGCTGTACAGGTCGACACTGATGTCGTTCAAGAAAGATTACGAAATTAAATAATGAGTTCTAGGTTATAAGTTATAAGTCCCGTTTAGTACGGGACTTTTTTATTTTGAAGAATGGAACACGGATGACACGGATTTTTAGAGAAAAAAAATCAATGCCCCTGCCAGGGTTTAAAAACTCCTCTATTCTATCGACACGGATCGGTTCCGGCGTAGCCGGAATAAATCCGTTTTCATCCGTCCCGTCCGTGTCATCCGTGTGCCATTAACTT
>CAZEZE010000180.1:0-5982 GCA_964516445.1 uncultured Chitinophaga sp.
TTTTCAGCGCCTTGATATTATATCCTTCCTGCAGGATACGGTCGAGGATCGCGCCGGCATGCCCGTTCTTGAATGCATCCGGTTTGATCATGGTGAATGTGCGTTTGCCCATAGTTTTTATTTGTTTTAGCGGCCCGGACTACGCGTTTGACTTCGTCCGGCGGGCGCAAAGGTAGGGGAAAGTCGGGAGTCGGGAGTCGGGAGTCAGGAGTCAATCGTGCATTAAGCAGAGTCTTGACTCCTGACTCTGAACTCCCGACTGATTCCCTTACCTTTGCCAACATTTTGAAACCCATACAGGACATATTTCCCCTTCTCGAACAACCCCGCAAGGTGGTGATAACCACGCATCAGAAACCTGATGCCGATGCGATGGGATCCGCGCTTGCCCTAAAGCATTTCCTGGTCCAGTTCGGACACCAGGTCACTATCATTTCGCCCACCAACTGGGCGGGTTGGGTGAACTGGATGCCGGGTACGAACGAGGTGCTGGATTTTGAAAAGGACAAGGAGCGATCTGAAGCCGCATTGAATGCAGCCGACTGGCTTTTTTGTCTCGACTTCAACATCTTTCACCGCACCAAAACGATGACGGAGAAACTGAAACAGCTTACATGTACAAAGATCCTGATCGATCATCACCAGGAACCGGATGTGGATTCTTTCGATTACGGGGTGAGCAGTACGGCCAAGAGTTCTACCTGCGAGATGATCTATGACCTTATCAATGAATCGGGACATGCCGATAAGTTCAACCCGGTCATCATTGAATGCATTTATGCAGGAGTGGTGGCCGATACCGGTTCTTTCCGTTTTTCCTCTGCCCATGCCGGGGTACACCGGTTGGTAGCCGACCTGAAGGACAGGGGACTTGAACACATGCATGTGCACGACAAACTATTTGATAATTTCCTGGAGAACAGGCTGCGGTTCGTGGGACATGTTCTGATGAACCGGATGGAAATATTCTATGAATACAATACGGCGCTCATTGCCATTCCCAAATCTGACCTGCTGAAATTCGATATCCGCACCGGCGATACCGAAGGACTGGTCAATTTCCCGCAATCCATACAGGGGATTAAGATGGTTGCGCTGGTGATCGACCGCGACGAAGAAAGAAAATGGAGCTTCCGGAGCAAAGGAGAATTTGACTGCAATACATTTGCGCGTAAATACTTCGAAGGCGGCGGACATTATAATGCCGCCGGCGGCCGCAGCAGCGATCCCCTGGAGAAAACCGTGCAGCGGTTCAAAGAAGTGCTGAAAGAAAATGAAAATCTTTTAAAATAAACAATAACGAGGATGAAGACAATCAAAAACATGTTATGGGTTTTACTGGCCGGCACCGTGCTGATGGCCGGCTGCGGTAAAACATCGTACAAGAAAACACCTGGCGGAATGCCCTACCAGTTATTCAGGGGCAAAGACACGCAGCTTGTTCGTAACGGAAATTTCATCAAGATATCCCTGACGCAGAAGATTAATGACAGTGTTCTTTTCAGTACGCAGAAAGGTCTTCCTGTATACCTGTTTGTCAGTAATACAGCCGGAAGAACCTATGATATCGCTGAATTATGGACGACCCTGCATGTGGGCGACAGTGTGGTGACTACGCAGATGATCGACACCTTCATCAAGCGGGCGCCGGATAATATCCCGAAAGAATTCAAAGCCGGCGACCGGGTGCTTACCTATGTAAAGGTGCTGGGGGTGTTTGAAAACGACAGCCTGGCCCGCGCGGATGAGGACAGGATCAAAAAAGAAATCCAGGTATCTGAAATTGCGGAGATTGAAAAATACCTGGCCGACAAGAAGATCACAACACAAAGAACTCCATCCGGTGCCTTTGTGGAAGTTATTCAACCTGGAACTGGTAACATGGCCGATACCGGTAAAATGGTTACGGTGAATTATACCGGTGCCACCTGGGAGGGTAAAAAATTCGACAGTAATACTGACACCACGTTTGGGCATGCCGAACCCTATTCCTTTGTGGCCGGTACCGGGCAAATGATCAGGGGTTTTGACGAAGCCGTGCTGATGATGCAAAAAGGGGCAAAGATCAAAGTGTATATCCCATCCATGCTGGGCTACGGTCAGAATGGGAATCCTCCACGGATAAAGGCGTTTGAGAACCTGGTGTTCGACCTGGAATTGCTGGACATAAAGGAGAATACTCCCCAACAGCAGGCGATGCCGCCGGTGAAATAAGAAACTTGATATGCCTCAAGAAAAAAATTGATTAAGTGATCGAATAAAACCGGAACTTTGTACCCGTCCCGCTGATTGTGGACGGGTATTTTGTGTGGCCCCGTTTTTAGTCCAGCATCTGAATTAACCCCCCTTAACCCTTTGAAAAGATAGCCGGAAGTAAGTACCATTTTTCGTACCCCCTTATACCTCGTGAAAAAATTCCGGAATAAACCCCCGGGCTTTACTGCAAAGTCATAATGAGAATAAATCCGTCCGGATCATCCGGGCGGATTTCGTTTTATATAGGCCGGAGGGTCTCCCATAAAGTGATGGCTTCGGCTGCCTCCTTTACATCATGTACCCGCAGGATGGAAGCGCCGTTCATCAGTCCCACGGTATTCATGACTGTTGTCCCGTTCAAAGCATCTTCAGGTGTTATCCCAAGTGTTTTATAAATGAATGATTTCCGGGAGATGCCCAGTAAAAGGGGTGCTTTCAGTATGGCAAAGACCGGAAGATTCCGAAGGAGCTCAAAATTATGAGCGATAGTCTTCCCGAATCCAAATCCCGGGTCGATGATGATATCCGTTATACCCGCCAGGTGGAGTTCCTCCTTTTTCCCGGTAAAGAAGTCCAGCAGTTCCCGGGTGACATTAGTGTATTGTGCTGCCTGATGCATGGTTTCGGGTGTTCCCTTCATATGCATGAGCACATAAGGAACCTGCAATTCAGCCACCGTTCCGATCATCTGCTCATCCAGGCTGCCCGCGCTGATATCATTGATGATCGATGCGCCGGCCGCAACAGCCTCTTTTGCGACCCGCGACTGGTAAGTGTCGATCGAAAGAAAAGCTTCCGGAAAATTCTTTTGCAGGGTTTCCACAGGGCCGATCACCCTTGCCAGTTCTTCTTCCACCCCGATCCGTTCGCTGCCGGGCCTGGTGCTCTGGCCACCGATATCGAGAATAGTCGCACCTTCCCGCAGCATTTTTTCCGCGTGCCGGAGTATGGCGTCAATACCCTGTTGCCGGCTGCCGGCATAAAAAGAATCAGGTGTGGCATTGATGATACCCATCAGCAGGGGTTTATCCGCCACCAGCAACCTTCCTTTGCAATTCAGGGTAAACATTAGGCTTTGTTCGTTATTTTTGAAGCTAAGATAGGGGAGTAGTGAATAGCAAGTGGAAAGTGGCCAGTAGGATGCGGGGAACCCTTCCAAACCAACACGCCGGCCCCACTCGCCACTAGCCACTTCCCACTAGCCAAACTATGAGTACACCTACAGATCATCAATACGACAACGTCATTCGCTCCTGCAAGGATATATTCACAAAAAAAGCGAACGATTACGGCACAGCCTGGAGGGTGCTGCGAACTATTTCCATCGTTGACCAGATCTATATAAAGGCGCAGCGGATACGCACCATACAGGAAAAAGGAGAACAAAAAGTGGCCGATGGTATTGCGGCCGAGTTCAAAGGGATCATCAATTACGCGGTGATCGGGCTGATTCAGCTGGAACTGCCCGACGAAGCGCCGGAAGAGATGGAAACAGGGGAGGTGTCGGCATTGTTTGACAAATATGTGAAGACCGCCAAAAACCTGATGCTCGACAAGAATCATGATTACGGGGAGGCCTGGCGCAGCATGAGCCAGGAAAGTTTTGTAGACCTTATACTGATGAAACTGCAGCGTATTCGCCAGATACTGACCAATGAAGGGAAGACCATTATCAGCGAAGGGATCGATGCCAATTACCTCGACATCATCAATTATGCCGTTTTCGCTTTAATCTTATTGTAATATGAAAGGAATTGTCTTTACCGTCAGGCTGATCGTTGGTTTGCTCTTTATCTTCTCCGGGCTGGTAAAGGCCAACGACCCGCTGGGACTGAGTTACAAGATGCAGGAGTTCTTCGAGATCTGGGGCTTGCATCAATTCCATTCCTGGACACTCATTATGTCGGTGCTGATGAATGCCTTTGAGATCATCGCCGGTTTTGCCCTCATCCTCGGGTGGCGGATCAAATTATTCAGTTGGCTGCTATTACTGCTGATCACCTTCTTCACGTTCCTGACCGGCTACACCTATATCACCGGTATGCCGAAGAACTGCGGCTGTTTCGGCGACTGCCTGCCCATCAGCTCCAAAGTTTCTTTCTTAAAGGATGTGGCGCTGATGCTGCTGATCGGGTTCCTTTTCGGACAACGGGAGAATATCAAACTGGTTTTTGGAGAAAAGAAACTAACTGCCTTGATGCTCCTGATCACTCTAGGCAGCTTCGGTCTGCAATGGTATGCCCTGAAATACCTGCCGCCGGTAGACTGCCTGCCTTTTAAAAAGGGGAACAATATTACGGAGAAGATGCAGATGCCGAAGAATGCCGTTCCGGACAGCACCGTTATAACTTTTGTTTATAAGAAGGGAGGCCGGGAAGTGGAATTCACGGCGGATAAATTCCCCGCCGATTTCAATGCCACTACCTACGAATTTGTAAGCCGTTACGATAAAGTGGTGCGCCGGGGACGGAACAATGAACCCCCGATAAAGGGTTTTGTACTTTCCGGGGAGACCGATACAGATTCCACAGCGTTTGTACTGGAACAGCCATTCAGCATTTTACTGTTCATTGAACATTTTTCAAAGGCGGGACAAAGCTGGAAAGATTCGTTTGGGAAGATCTATTCGGCTGCAAAGTCAAAAAATATACCGGTATTCATCATTACGGCCGAACCCGGCAAAGCCGCCGCTGAACTTGCCGGTACTGCATTTAAAGAGGTGCAGGTGTTCAAATGCGATTTCAAGGTGATTGAGACCGCGGCGAGGGCGCCGGCCTGCTTGTATGTGCTGGAAAAGGGGACGGTGAAAGGTAAGTGGAGCAGTCCCCGTTTCAACAAGGCGCAAAATACTGTGGATGTTTTACCGGGACAGGCGCCTGTGATAATGCCTCCAAGGGAAGTTACCCCGGGTACCGGGTTGACCCCGGCAGATTCGCCAAGAGTTGACGATGGCACCATAACCGACTCAACCGGATTGCGATAAAAGAATCACTTGATAAAATACATTATCAAAAAAACAGTTTATGGCTTCCTGGTCCTGCTGGGAGTGGTGATACTCGTGTTCTTTTTGTTCCAGGGTTTTGGCGATCCGTCAAGACTGGTCATGGGACAAAGCGGTGACTCCGCCACACAGGCCAATATCAAAAAAGAACTGTACCTCATCAATGAAAAGGGTGAACCCATATCCAAATTCAAACAATTTCTTTTTTACCTCAACGATGTTTCGCCGCTTTGTTTTCACAGTAAGGCGGAAATTGAAAAGAAAAAACTCAGGGGGATCTTCATCGGAGGTGAAAAAAAGTTAGGCCTGAAAGTTCCTTACCTGCGGAAATCCTATCAAAGCAAAAGGGAGGTGTGGGGTATCCTGATGCAGGCCCTGCCCGGCACCCTGATGCTGGCCATTGCCGCCATGTTCATTGCTGTGCTGATCGGCGTCCCGCTCGGGGTGCTGGCGGCGGTCAGGCAAAATACCTGGCTGGATACTACGGCTATTTTTTCAAGTATCGTAGGTATATCGGCTCCTTCGTTCTTTATGGGCATCATCATCGTGTATGTTTTCGGCTTTGTGCTTAGCGACTGGACGGGTTTGCATATAGCCGGCAACTGGTTTGCGATCGATGACGAAGGCCAACGGAAACTAACACTGCAAAACCTTGTACTGCCTGCCATAACCCTGGGTATCCGACCACTGGCAATAATAACCCAGCTCACCCGCAGCGCCATGCT
>CAZEZE010000181.1:0-5914 GCA_964516445.1 uncultured Chitinophaga sp.
TCGAAGGAATATGACAGGGGGAGCAGGATCCTGCAATCATTGCCTGGACATTGGTCTCATAATTCAATTTAGGGAGCTCTGTGGCAGCAGCCTTTTTGGCCGGATCACAATTCGTAAGAACCAATATTGATGATCCCAGTAAACACATTAAAAAAAACTTGTTCATGTAGGTTGGTTTTAAAATTTGAATATAAATAAATTTCCCGGAGTTCAGACGCTGTTGATCAGAACGGTTTAAATAGCGCGCCCGTTGCCGGACCTGAGGCCTGAACCGGTAAATTTGCAACTGCCATGATTCGTAGAACCGCTCAAACATACCGGGACGCCTATACCGGGCTCTCCAGGGAAACCTGGTTGTTGTCTTTCATCATGCTGGTGAACAGGAGCGGCACCATGGTGGTGCCCTTCATGACGCTTTACCTGACCCGGCCTGAAATGGGTTACAGTATCGGGCAGGCCGGATTTGTATTTGCACTTTTTGGAGCAGGCGCATTTAGCGGTGCCTGGTTGGGGGGGCGTCTTACCGATAAGATCGGCTTTTATCCCGTTCAGTTGATCACCCTTTTAGGCGGGGGAGTCCTGTTCATTGTTCTCGGGCAGATGCAATCCTTCCCTTTGATCTGTCTTTTTACCTTCCTGCTGAGTTTTGTGAATGAGTCTTTCCGCCCGGCTAACTCCACCGCCATTGCTTTTTATAGCAAGGAAGAGAACAGGACCAGGTCTTACGCCCTCAACCGGCTTGCCATCAATATTGGCTGGGCCGTCGGCAGTGGACTGGGCGGTTACCTGGCAGGAATCAATTATGAATGGCTCTTCTGGGTGGATGGGTTTACCAATATCAGCGCCGCCTTACTGCTTTGGATGTTGCTAAAACCATCCCGGCAATCAGTGGCGCATAAAGAAACGGTTAAACCCGGCCCTGTACTGGCCGCGCACCGTGACCGGAAATTTATGTATTTCATTTTCATCACACTGCTTTTCGCTTCCTGCTTTTTCCAGATATTCACCAACCTGCCGGTATACTTTAAAAACGAGATTCACCTTCCCGAAGCTTATATCGGGCTGATCATGGCATCGAACGGTGTACTGATCGCGCTGATGGAAATGGTAGTGGTATACAAACTGGAAGGCAGAAGAAGGAACCTGGTTTATATCACCGCGGGTGTTTTCATTACCGGCATCTCTTTCCTGATGCTTAATATTCCCGGTATCGGACGCCTGCTTGCTTTAAGCATGATCGCTGTGATCACTGTCGGGGAGATCCTGTCGATCCCTTTTATGAACAGTTACTGGATCGAACGTACACAGGTTTCCAACCGGGGACAATATGCCGCGCTGTATACCATGGCCTGGTCGGGTGCGCAAACACTGGGCCCATGGGCCGGCGCCCAGATTGCACAATACAGCGGCTTCAATGTTCTTTGGTGGGTTGTCGGCGGACTCTGCATCCTGACTTCCGTAGCATACCGGAAACTGGATACTTAGTATTACCCCGTTGAAAATTCGACCGCGGCGGCCGCGTGCAGTTTGGTTGTATCAAATACCGGTATCGGGCAATCGGCCTGCTGTATCAGCAAGGGTATTTCGGTACAACCTAAAATCACCCCCTCTGCCCCCTGCTCAATTAACCGTGCAATAATGCCCTGGTAACGCTTCAGTGTTTCTTCCCGGAATATCCCCTTGCCCAGTTCCCGGTAAATGCTGTTGTTGATGTACTCTGCATCTTCGGGTCCGGGGATGATGGTTGTAATACCGTGCACTGTCAGCTTCTGCCTGTAAAAATCAAACTGCATGGTATATTTTGTCCCCAGCAAGGCCACTGTCCGGATCTTTTGTTGGTTGATCGCCGCGGCTGCTGCATCCGCAATATGAAGAAGCGGAATACGGACAGCTGCAGCCACTTCCCCGGCGATATGGTGCATGGTATTGGCCCCAAGCAGCACACATTCGGCCCCGGCGGTTTCTATTTTCTTTGCGGCATCAATCATGATGGCCGCTATGTCCTTCCAGTTCCCTTCCACTGTAAGCCGTTTTATTTCCCCGAAATTCACAGAATATAAAATAAGTTCGGCAGCCTCATCGCCACCCAACCGCTCATTCACACCCTGGTTGATATACCGGTAGTAGTCAAGTGTCGAATACCAGCTGAGCCCGCCTATTAATCCGATCGTTTTCATCTTTTAAATGTAAGATAAAGCAGCCCTTCAGCCCAACTTTACGTCCGTTATGGGTAATAATTCCTAAATCCTCAAAACCTTATTTTTGCCCAAATAAATCTCTATGCAAAGGCTTTCCCTGTTCATTCTGGCATTGATCTTTTCTTTGGGTACACCGGCACAGCAAACGCTTCAACGTCCAAAACTGGTGGTGGGTATTGTTGTAGACCAGATGCGCTGGGATTACCTATACCGGTACTTCGACCGCCTGGCACCCAATGGCGGCTTTAAAAGGATGATGAACCAGGGATTTAACTGTGAGAACACACTCATACCCTATACTCCTTCCTATACAGGTTGCGGTCACAGCAGTATTTACACCGGTTCCGTACCGGCCCTGAACGGTATTGCAGGCAATTACTGGTGGGACAGGGAACAGATGCGTTCCGTGTATTGTACCGAAGACAAGTCAGTAAACACCGTTGGAAGCAGTTCCGTCCAGGGTAAAATGAGCCCCCGGAATATGCTCACCACAACCATCTGCGATGAACTCCGGATCGCCACTAATAATAAAAGCAAGGTGATCGGCATCGCGATCAAAGACAGGGGTGGAATTTTGCCGGCTGGTCATAATGCCAACGGAGCATTCTGGTACGACAACTCCGCCGGCAAGTGGATCACTTCCACCTGGTATATGAATGAGCTTCCGAAATGGGTCAATGATTTCAACGATCAGAAATGGGTAGACCGGTATTATAGCCAGGGCTGGAACCTGCTATACCCCGCTGCCACCTATACCGCAAGTACGGCTGACGAAAAAAGCTATGAAGCAAAGACCCTGGGTGGAAATACATTTCCGTATGACCTGAATAGTTATATAGGAAAGGATTATAGTAAAATTTCTACCACCCCAATGGGAAACAGTCTTACCGCGGAATTTGCCAAAGCGGCGGTAACCGGGGAACAACTCGGTACCGATAACATCACGGATATCCTTGCCATCAGTTTCTCTTCACCCGACTATATCGGCCACTCTTACGGCCCTAATTCGGTGGAAGCGGAAGATGGATTTCTGCGTCTTGACCAGGAACTGGGCAACTTTTTGGATTTCCTGGACAAACAAGTGGGTAAAGGACAGTACACCGTATTCCTCTCCGCTGACCACGGGGTAGCGCATATACCTGAATTCATGAAAGAGAATAAAATGCCGGGCGGACGATTGTTCATGAACAACGTCACCAAAGAAATGAATAAACTCCTGGCCAATAAATACGGGATCAATACGATCATTGTATATGATGATAATTACCAGCTCGCGCTGGATCATCCTGCATTGGATTCCGCAAAGATCGATGCAGAAGAGGTGACGGACTGGATCGTCAGTTATCTCTCCAGAGATTCCAGCGTTGCAACGGTATTTCCGCTGGAAGAATTAAACGAAGTACCCCTGCCCGCCACCGTTCGTAATATGCTGAACAATGGTTATTACAGGCAACGCAGCGGGGACATTCAATTCCTGCTGAAACCCAATTATATTGATGCCTGGAGCAATACAGGCACCACGCACGGACTCTGGAATCCCTATGATGCACATATCCCGTTGCTCTGGTACGGCTGGGGTATAAAAAAGGGAAGGACCAACCAGGAAACCTATATGACCGACATCGCTCCTACCCTGGCGGCCCTGCTTCATATCCAGGCGCCGAACGGGAATATTGGCAAAGTGATCACGGAAGTACTTAAATGATTGGCCGGGATGAAGGAAGAAATAATTTTTGTATATTCAGTAAAACAATACCGCCATTAAATTGACCCCATATGATTAGAATAAAAAGCATTGCCATCACTTTTGCAGTTGTTTTCCTGGCAGTGTTACATTCTCCGGCGCAACAGGTCGATAGCATTAAATTTTTTACCGACGACGCGCTGTTGGAAATGGAGCTGACAACCGATATCAAGGCGCTCCAGAATGAAAAGGGCGAGGATGTATTCCAGCCGGCATCCGTTAAAATGAAATTCCCGGACGGCAACCAGATCGAAGAGGGGATACAGGTAGGTCCGAGGGGTAAATTCCGCCGTGGCTATTGCCGCATTCCCCCCATCATGATGCAATTCAGGAACAGCACTTCGCCGCAACTCTCCAATTTGGGAAAGTTAAAACTGGTGATCGGATGCAGCGGCACCAGTACCGATGAGGAGTTGCTGCTGAAGGAATTCATCGTATATAAACTTTACAACCTGCTGACCGATAAAAGTTTCAGGGTTCGGTTGCTTAAAACCACTTATATCGATACAAAAAACCGTGTGAAATCCTTTACACAGCATGCATTCCTGCTGGAAGATGACGGGGATATGGCCCGGCGGAACAATTGCCGAAAAAGAAACCACGGAACAGTACTGACGGAATCCACCGACCGGGAAACGATGACCCTGGTATCCATTTTCGAGTATATGATCGGGAATACCGACTGGTCAGTACCCAATAATCATAACATTGAGCTTATTTTCAGCCGGGAGAATGAAGCCCTTCTCCCCTATGCAGTTCCGTATGATTTTGACTACTGCGGGCTGGTGGACGCCAGTTATGCCGTACCCAATGAGATCATCGGTACGGAGAAGGTAACCGAAAGGGTGTACAGGGGTTTCCCGCGCAGGATGGACGAGATCCAGCAGGTTCTGGATATTTTCAGGAATAAAAAAGAATCCATACTTTCCACGATAAGGAATTTTAATCCGCTCAGTGAAAGAACCCGTAAAGCGATGATCAATTACCTGGACGAATTCTTCCGGATCATTGAAAGCAAAGGACAGGTACAGTCGATCTTTATTGATAACGCAAGAACCAGTTAATAAAAAACTATGGAATTAAAGGAACAGTTCGAACAGGCGGTAGCAGATAGCAAGAAGCTCACGGAAAAACCCGGTAATGATGTGTTGTTACAGCTTTATTCACTTTACAAACAGGGTTCTTCGGGTGACAACAATGCTGAACCGCCTTCCAATCCGTTTGATTTCGTGGGCAAGGCCAAATATGATGCATGGTCGGCATTAAAGGGAAAATCATCCGAAGAAGCGATGAAAGAATATATTGCGCTTGTTAATAAACTCAAAGGACTGGCCTGATAAGGTTAGCCGGGGATATCCAGTTCCTCCCTGTATAGTTTATCGAGCTGGCTGCCGACGGTTGCATAACTGAAACGTCCTGTTGCTTTTTCTGAAATTTCGACGGCATTGAACCGATGTTGTTCCTGTATCATCCGAAGCATGGCCTCCGTTAATGCAGATTCATCTCCCGGCTGTACCAGGATACTGTTGCCGGCATCAACCAATTCCGGAATTCCACCCACGCTGGTCGCGATCACCGGTAAACCGCAACACAAGGCTTCCCCGATGACGCAGGGAGAGTTCTCGATATTGCTGAAAAGCACAAGACAATACGCCTGTTGCATCTCCCTAGCCACCTGTTCATAAGTAAGTTCCCCTTTGAAACGGATGGCACCATCAGGCAGTTGCAGGGATGCCGCTTCAGCATGCAGGGCAGGGTCCTTATCTCCCACCAGTACCAGTTCCGCATTACTATTACGACTGTACATTGCTGCAAAGGCTCTCATCAGCCCCCTGGCATTCTTCAATGGTACCATATTGGAGACATGGATGAATCGGAAAACCGGCCCTTTACCGGGTTTATAATAGAATAAATCTGTATTGACAACATTCGGTATCACTTCAAATTCTTTTTTTACCACCATACTGCAAAC
>CAZEZE010000182.1:0-5884 GCA_964516445.1 uncultured Chitinophaga sp.
TGAACAGGATAAATTCATCGTGAAGGTGAACTACTGATCGGTTTCAGGGTTGTTGCTGAACCGATAGCCCCGCAGGAATTCCTGTATCCCCATTCTTTTCTTTCCTTCCAGTTGCACTTCCAGCAGGTGAATATAACCGTTGGCACATGCGAATTTCAAATACGTATTGCCGTCAGTCTCATAATCACCTTCAGTTTCTTTGGGAAAGACGATCTCTTTTTTGCAGCGAAAGATCCGCAGCATTTTCTCATTCATAGTGGTGAAGGCTGCAGGGTAGGGGCTGAGTCCCCGAACCAGGTTGTGGATATTCTCTACACTGTCACTCCAGTTGATGCGACAGGTTTCCGTGCTGATTTTGGGAGCATGTTTCAGGCTGACAGCCGGAGCCTGCGGATTTTCCTTCAGCGTGCCGTCCGCAATGCCCTCTATGGTCTTTACCAGTAACCGCGCACCGATAACTTTCATCCTGTCGTGTACTTCGCCGGCTGTCTCATTTTCCCCAACCGGAAAACTTTCCTGCAGCAGGATATCGCCGGTATCAATTTCATGTTTTAGTTTGAAAGTAGTAACACCGGTTTCTTTTTCCCCGTTGATAAGGGCCCAGTTGATGGGGGCGGCTCCTCGGTATTGGGGCAGCAGGCTTCCGTGAAGGTTGATCGTACCCAGCGGTGGCATGTTCCAGACATATTCAGGTAACATCCTGAAAGCAACAACTACCTGGAGATCGGCTTTAAGTTCCCGGAGTTCCTCCAGGAACTGCAGCCCTTTCAATTTTTCCGGCTGCAGTACATGAAGATGGTGTTCGACGGCATATTTCTTTACTGCACTTTCTGTGAGCTTCATTCCCCTGCCTGCCGGTTTATCCGGCGCCGTAATAACGCCCGCAATGTTACAACCAGCCTTTAGCAATGCATCGAGCGAAGCAACGGCAAATTCCGGTGTACCCATGAAAACGATCCGCAGTGATTGAAAATCCGGCATGACTGCGAAGATAAGTAAGGTTGACTGGTTTATATTTCAGCCATTACCGGGGTTAGTAATTACTCATTCTTGCCAAAACCCTTATTGTCGATCCATAAAATTCTGGCCCCTTTTACACAGGAGAAATGGACGTTACAGGTTTTTGGCTTGCCTTCAATATCAGAAAAAGCCACCTGCCAGTTGTTGGGTAAGGAGAATTTCCCGCCTGATTTTGCGCTTTGAAACTTTATGTTCCCGACAAAACCGCTGGCCACACCCAAATCCCATTTATACGTATTGCCGGGGGTGAACACAAAAGTTTCAGTTGAAGAATGTGTATCTGCGCCCTCACTGGCGCCGGTGTATGCATTTACATACTGTTGCATCCCGGAAAAATCACTGGTCCATTTACCTTTCAGGTCGGCAGCCGCCACGGCGAACTTGTTATACATCACCATGTTCTCCAATTTTTCCCAGCCATAAGAAGTTTCATGGTATGCGCCGAATTCCTGTTCAAAAACACTTTTATCGCGTGTAATGAACTCCAAGTATCTGCCGTTACCGTTTGAATAATTCATTTTAAATAATACAACATGTACAGTTTTGCCGGTAGCCATTTCAACGGCATCAGCCTCTGCAAACTCAACAGGTTGCCAGCCCGTTATTGGTTTAAAAGCAAAATTACTGGCCGAACTGTATCTGGGTGCGACCAGCACATTCCAGGCATTTTTTAATCCATCCATTAATACGGAATTGTAGGTATCAGCTTTCTTATTGGGATAATGGATCAGTACCGTGGTATTGCCTTTCGTAACGGTTACCCAGTCTTCCTGTACAGTGCTTGTCCAGCCGTCATCAAAATTGGTGATGTTGAAGGCGAACCCGTCGGCCAGCGGAGTTGTTGTCCCTGCGGGTGTGGACGGCGCCGGATTCCTGACCGAAGTTTTTATATCGGATGGTTTGGCAAGGCTTACGGATTCCAGGAATGCCGTCAGTTCGGATTCGTATTCATTCGAATTCGTCAACACGAGGATATTCACCATTTTTTGATAGCCGGTAGAAGTGACCAACAGGGCGATCCCTTTTTGACCTTCGTTTTCAAATTGTGAATAGCCGCTCAATGCTTCCCATCCGTTATCTTTCGCTGCCGGTTGCATTTCGGGAACGCCGGAGGTCTTCACCATTCCTTTCACCACCGTTTCCCAGGCGGCATCGAAGTTTGTTCTGGCATCGGCTGTTCCCTGCATGGATTTCAAAACAGTAATCATACAAAAACCACCTGTTGCTGTGTTTTCTTTGGATAACTGCAGGGCATTATCGCTGCTTTGTTTTTTCCAGCCGGCAGGTGCTGTACAGGTCACCAGGTCAAATACCTGTTGCTGTGAAAATACCGTTTGATGACCCAGGATCAGAAAAGCAGCCAACCAGGTAAACCGGCGGGTGATACGGCCCGGCATGAATGTCGGGAAGGGTACGGGTAAGTTAATCATGCGTGATCTTAATATTGGTAATATAATATTTCTCTGTATCGCCATTACTTCCGATATGGTAAAACCAAAATTGATTGAAGCCGGTACCGGCAGGAAGCAGGTTTGTTTTATCTGCCAGCTTTTTATTATTCATGAGTAACTGCAATTGGTCGCCTGTTCTTTTGATGGTTACAGTTACCCGGTTCAGCGGCTTGTCATTAGAGAATTGATAGGCTTCGGCATCAGTGTACGAGTTACCGGCCGGGGACAGGATATTAAACTGTGCGGAGCCATCCCTGCCATCAAAGCCGGGGCGGAGCCGGAGTTGAATGGAAGCGCCTTTCCTGCCCTCCGCTTTTTCATCGGCTATCCATATTTCCAGTGCTTTGGCCCCCCAGGTAAATCCTTTTGGTACGGCAACATCAAATGTCATGGTAAAATCCTTCGGGAAGGTTTTCCTGAAGTTATTGGGTTTCAGCGTGTGTCCTTTTATGACAGCCCAGCTTTCGTTTTCACCAGGAAGTTTCTCCACAATTACCTTTTGTGCGTCGCTATTGTTACCGGATGTCCAGTTAACCGGAGATTTTCCTGCAGGTGTACCTGAAAAGTCCTCAAAGAATGTAACGGAAGGATCGGTTTCCGATTTCCTGACCGCTTCGGATTTTTCAACAGCAATGACCTTTTCTTCAAATACGGGCGACCGGAGCGGTTTATACGGTTTGCCTTTTACTTTTTCAGGTTCAAAAAGGAACTGGTACAGGTAGTCGAAGTCAAAATTATGGATGATCGATTCATACATGTGTTTAAAGACCGGGTCATACATTTCATCGCCATGCCAGCTAACAACCACCCACTGGGGCCGGTCGGTTTTGCATAGCGCCTGCATCCCGGGGTCCACTTTCAATATCGGGAATGACCTGTCAAAACTGCCCCCTTCATTAACTTTCATACCGGTGAACATATCAGAACCATTACTCAGGTCAGTAACCGAATAACCGCCATATCTTGAGAAGGCATTTTCATTCAGCCTGTTATTGTATTTATCCCTTGTTTGCCGGAGGGTGCTTTTCGCTTTGTCAAATTTTTCGATCAACTGGTTGGTAAAAAAGTCCCTGTCACGCGGGTTAGAGGGATATTTTTCAGCAATGATCTTTTTCTGTTCAGCTAATTTAACAGGCAGGGCATCTTCGGCCGCCTGTAATGCTTCGCCGATCGATACGTTCAAAAAAGGAGGTTTATTATTTTTACTGAGGATCACTTTATTCATTCTTAATGTATTGTTATAGGCAGGGATGTTATAAAGTATGTACTTGCTGAGCACCGGGTGTCCCGACAGGTCATACATTTTTTTACGTTTGGCTTCATCTGACATGGGCTGTTCCCGGATCACCTGTTCGTTGTAGCCGGGTAAAGTGAACAGGCACACTTTATCTGTGTTAAGATCCCCCAGCCTGTATTCGAGCGGGATCTCATTCGCAACAATGGTCCAGCCATATCCCAGGTTGTTCTCCGGGGTCCATTTGCCATTTACTTTTTTCAGAAACACATAGGTTCGTGCACTGGCGCCATAACTGTGCGGCACAGCAACATTGTATTTTTCATGGTAAACATTTATTTTAGGGGTAACATATTTGATGATATCCCCCAATCCGCCTTTTGGCGTATAGCTCGCCTGCATCCAGTTGGCAAAGGAATCAATCAGTGATAGCTGCGCGATGGAATATTTTTTCTCATCTACCTGTAACGGTTTTACAGCGCCCTTGAAATGGTAGATCCTGATCCACCCGAGATACTGGTCTTCGTATTCCTTCTGTGAAATCCCGGTAAATGACACGAAGAGTATTGCCGTACAGAGAAGTAGTTTTTTCATTTCCATGGGTACGTTGTGTTTATTGAAACAAACCTTTTTGTGCTGTAAAAGTTCCCGGGGCCTGCATCCCGCTGCTAATTGACGGATGAAGTCCGAAATCGGGAAGGTTGATCATTTCATCTGCGGAAGCTTTCATTTTTTCCCAGTACTTTTTGATCTCTTCTGAGGATTTGATCATGGTGCAATCCCCGGTCATCATTTCTTTCAGCAGTTTGCGTGCCCGTTCACTTTTCCTGGCTCTTTCTTCCAGCTCTTTTTTCATCCGTTCAGCATTCTGGGCAGCATCTTTCTTCCCCCTTTCTATCTTTAAGCGTAAATAATCCTCCCACCATTTCACACTGGCCTCATCCCGTTTCTTCCGTTCTGCTATGGCATCCTGGATCTTTTTTTTCTGCATTTCCTGCCAGGTTTCCCAGAATTTTTTACTTCCTTCCTCCCTGATCCGGTCGGCTTCGAGCAGATCCAGCAGTTCTCCCCTGATCTTTGATGCTGCCGCTTCAAAAGGATCACCTCCCGGTACATATTCACGGGGGATTTTGAAGTAGTTTGCTAAGTGTTCATTATAGCGCTGGGAGAGATCAACCAGTTGTTTACCGGTACTCATCTGCGGACCCGGGATAGAAGGTGACAGGCTTCCTTCACTGGCACTGAGGTAGGGTTCCGCCCCGGGTTCTCCCACTGATAAATGATCAATACCATAAGAGATACTGTGATTAGGTATCGGAGATCCATGATCCGATTTCATTCCGTATATATTATTATCAAAATTTTTGGCAGCAGCGGCCAGTTGCATCCATTCATTGCCCATGGGTATGCTCACCACGGCCGGGCAGGTGAAGTTGGGTATTTTGGGCTCTTCGATCCATTTGGGTCCGGGTTCCGGCTGCGACTTGCACATGGGGGGCTGGGCGATCTGATACCTGTTCGCAAGTTCGTATAGCTCTGCCAGGAATGCGGCCGATTGGATATCCTGCATCAAAATGATGTTTTTTACATTACCGGCTATGTACCAGTTCCAGGTAATGAGGGCATTGAGCCATTGGCGGAACTCTTCGGCTTTTTCCGTATAGAACTTATGTACCATCGGGTTTACAGAACCCATGAGGTCGTTGGCATACTGATCATATAACCTGCATTGGCTTCCATCCAGTTTGCGGGTTAATGTTTTGTAAACGTCACGGTAATAGCTGATTTTATTATCCAGTTGCAGTGCTTCCTCTGTAAACCGTTCCAGCCATTTAAGCTTATACTGGGCCAGCATCCCCACGACCATTGTTGCAGGTTTACTCATAAAGCTCAGGCCTTTAATTGTTTCTTTAGCCATTTGCTTTACGAATTCTTCTTCGCCCTGTTCAGCCAGGTTGTCCAGGTCTTTGCCAGCCTCATCAGACATAGCATTCACTTTATCTTTCAGTGAATCCACCATTTTATCGTATCCCTTCTGCGTGGCTTTGTTTTCCGTGTACATACTCACATCAGGGGTAAGCAGGGGTGGCTTGATCCAGTATTTCGGGAAATATTCGTAGACGGTTATATTATTTTTTATTTTTTCAAGGTCCAGTTTGTCGGTGTATTCTTTTCCACC